>MHGA01000046.1 GCA_001804415.1 Candidatus Aquivivens invisus | reverse complement strand
GGGGGCTTTTGATGTGTGGTGATCTTGGGGGCTTGGATGAGTACCCCCACGGCTTTGGTTTGGCCCGCGAAGCGGGGCAAACCAGTGGGGGTGACGATCTTCATTGAGAGGGTTCCGGCATGTCGCCTGAGCCCTCTTGTGCCTTGACGGAACCAAGAGTCTCGTGGTACGTTTATAGTTGGAAATCCGAGAATTCAGGAGAAATGATGACGACCAAAATCATCACCTCGCCAGTCGGAGCGAAGGCTCAAGTCACCCTCCCTAAGGTGGTGCGGGAAGCCCTGCATCTGAAGGCACAGCACGATCTCGTGGGGTTTGTGGTCCAAGGCGGCCGTGTGGCGCTCACCCGGATCGAACCAGTGCCCTCTAGCGATCCCTTCACGGAGGTTGAGTGGAAGCAGATTGAGCGGCTGGCTGCCGAGACGCCCGCGGCCACCTGCGACAACGCGGCCGATTCGCTGCGTTACCTGAAGCGTCATCTCGGCCGTGGCTGATGCGATATGCGTATCAGCCGTCCTTCCTCGACACCTCTCGCCACCTCTCCCGCGCTCAAGCGTCCAAGCTGCTGAAGGCCATCGAGAAATTCCAGTCCGCTATGGAACACCACCACTGGCCGAAGGGTTTGGGGCTCACCCATCTCCGGGATGACTACTTCGAGTTTCGCTCGGACATCCAGATGCGAGTCATCTATCGGCGCTCCGGGGATCTAATCCAGTACGTCCTCTACGGAAGCCACGATCAGGTCAGGCGCTTCTTCAAGGCCCTCTGACGGTTTTTTCGTGGTCTCGTCGACCAAGCTGTGCTATCCTAACGGTACGGAACCGACGATGGGTTACACCTTGCGAGCCATTGAAGAGCAGATCGGCGCGACACTCGCCGGCAACGGCGAGGAGCTCATCTCCGGCATCAGCACCCTGGACGGCGCGCAGCCTGGGGAGCTGGCGTTTGCGGAGCACGAGAAGTACGTCCCGCAGGTCCGCCAGACCCGCGCCTCCGCCGTGATCGTCTCCAAGGCGTTTCCCCCCATCGACCAGAAAAACCTCCTGCGGGTTGCGAACCCCCGCGCCGCGTTCGTCAAGGTGATGTACCTGTTTCAATCCTCAACGCCGTCCCTCACCGGCATCCACGAAACCGCCGTCATTGACCCTGGGGCTCACCTGGGCGAGGGGGTGGCGATCGGGGAGCATGCCGCGATCCGTTCGGGGGCTCGCATCGGCGCGCGCACGCTGATTGATTCCGGCGTGCACATCGGCTCCGACGTGGTCATCGGCGAGGAGTGCGTCATCGCCCCGAACGTCGTGATCCGCTACGGCACGCGCATCGGCCATCGCGTCATCATCCACGGCGGGACGGTGATCGGGGGTGACGGCTTCGGCTACGTGTGGTCGGGAGGGCGCCACGTCAAGATCCCGCAGCTTGGCAATGTGGTGATCGAAGATGATGTGGAGCTGGGCTGCAATGTCTGCGTGGACCGCGCGACGTTCGGCTCGACGCTCATCAAGCGCGGCACGAAGGTCGATAACCTGGTGCAGATCGCGCACAACGACGCAATCGGCGAGGACGTGATCATGACCGGCCAGGTGGGCCTTTCGGGGAGCGTCACCATCGGCAATCGCGCGGTGCTCGGCGGGAAAGCCGGGGTCGTCGATCACATCACCATCGGCGACGACGCGCGCATCGGCGCGGCGAGTCCCGTGACGAAAGATGTCAAAGCCGGCGAGGTGGTGTGGGGATTTCCGGCCCGCCCGATCGACCGGGTCAAGAAAGAGCTCGCCAGCCTCTCGCTGTTGCCGAAACTCCTCAAGCACGTCCGCGCGCTGGCGCAGCGTGTCGATTCGCTCGAACGTTCCTCCTCGAAGCCGCCTCGGCGTTGACGCCCCTCCGTTCCTTGGATAGAATGACATCGCATCGTGTCGCCGCGCAGCCAATCAGGTTGTTCCCGTGAGATCCCTGGTCCATCGAGCGGCGCTGCTCCTCCTCCCTCTCGTGGAGAGCGCCGTGCTTGTTGCGCCCTCGGCCGTGGCCGAGACGATCGCAGGCCACCGGCCATCGCCCGATCTGGCCGTCGGACGGGCGGCCTACCAGCAGCACTGCGCCCGGTGTCACGGCGTCGAAGGCCGAGGCGATGGGTACGATGCCAAACGTCTCTACCCACGTCCCCGCGATCTGACCGAAGGGATCTTCAAATTCCGTTCCACCGCCACAGGCACCACGCCGACCGATGAGGATCTCTTCAACACCCTCACCAACGGATTGCCGGGAACCGGCATGCCGGACTGGAGTCATCTGGATGAGGGGGCGCGCTGGCAGTTGGTCGCGTACCTCACAAGCCTCTCCGCGGCGTTCACGGACGCGCCGCCCGAGTCCGTGAATCTCGGCACGGACCCCGGCCCCAAACGGGCCGATCACGCGCAGGGCCACGCGGTCTATGAGAAGCTCGGGTGCGCCGCCTGCCACGGCCTCGGCGGCCGTGGCAACGGGCCGTCAGCCGCAACCCTCGTGGATAACTGGGGACGGCCGACGCGTCCGAAGGATCTGACCGAGGGATGGAGTTATCGGGGCGGCAACCGTCCGCGGGATATCGTCGCGCGCATGCTCACCGGCATCGACGGCACCCCGATGCCCTCGTATGCCGAGGCGGTCTCGACGGACGACGCCTGGCAGCTGGCGTACTATGTCCGGTCATTGCAGCGGGACATCGCCTCGACGATGATCGCGCACGCCCGCCGCCTCGAGGGACCGCTGCCCGAGGATCCGGACGATCCCCGCTGGCAGGAGGCTCCCCGCGCGGATGCGCGCTTGCGCGCTGTCGTGGACACGCAAGGGCAGATCAACGCGCCACAGACGGTGACGCGGTTGTCGGTCTGGGTCCTTCATAATGGGGAGGCGATGGGGCTGCGACTCATGTGGAACGACACAAGCGACGACCGAGGGACTCCGGCCGATGCGCTGGCGGTGGCGCTGCTGCCGCAAGGCCTCGGCGGCGATGTGGTGAGCCTGCAGACGTGGCCGCTTCGCGATACCCCGTCGCTTGATCTGTGCCTGTGGAGTGCTGCACAGACTGCGGGAGAGGCGCGTGAAGCGGTGGCGAAGGACTTTAGTACCCTCTTCGATGGGACGATCGCTGGGACGGTTCGGGAAAGCCGCGCGGCCTACCTCGACGGGGAATGGACGGTGGTGATCACGCGGCCCCTCGCCCCAACGGATGTGCCTGGTGCTGCGCAACTGGACGCTCAGGCGATCGTGCCGGTTGGGTTTGTCGTGTGGGACGGCGGCAACCCCAGCCAGCGGGCGGTGTCGATGTGGATCGATGTGGTGCTGCGGCCGCCGAAGACGCGCGGCCAGGGCCATGAGGCTGCTCCGTCCAAGACGCAGGGAGGCGGCGGGGCGATCTGGGCGATCGCGTCCGTCGTCCTCGTGGCTGGACTCGGGTTGGTGATCAAAACTCGCTAGGAGGAACGGACCATGGCATCTGCTCCACGGGCTCAATTCGTCACACTGGCTGCGCTGGTCGTGGCCATCGGCTGCGGAGGCGGCAAGCCGCAGGAGGCTTCGGCGAAGTCCAACACGGCCGCGCGACCCCTTCAACTGGCGCAGGCCCCCGAGGATCCGGCCACAGCCCAGCCGTCCGGCAGTGCGGCGATCACCGGGCGCGTCGCCTTCAGCGGCGCGCCGCCGGCGGCTGAGCGCGTGAAGATGGACGCGGATCCCCAGTGCGCGCTGCAACACACGGACGCCGTCCACAAGCCGGAAGTCGTTGTGAACGCCAACGGCACGCTCAAGCACGTCTTCGTGTATGTCCAACAGGGTCTGGAAGGGAAATCGTTTGCAGCGCCGGCGTCGGCGGCGACCTTGAATCAGCACGGGTGCATGTACGAGCCCCATGTCTTCGGCGTCCAGGTCGGCCAGGAGCTTTCGATCGTCAACAGCGATGCGACGTTGCATAACGTCAACTGCAAAGCGACGAAGAGCAAGCCGTTCAACCTCGCCCAACCCACCAAAGGGATGAAGACCTCGAAACAGTTCGCCGCGCCGGAGATCATGGTCAAGTGCGTGTGCAACGTGCATCCCTGGATGGCGGCCTACATCGGAGTGGTGGCGCATCCCTATTTCGCGGTGACCGGGGATGAGGGCACCTTCAGTCTCGCCGGGTTGCCGGCCGGGACCTACACGGTGGCGGCGTGGCACGAGAAGTACGGCGAGCAGACCCAGACCGTGACGGTCGGCGACGGAGAAACCGGCTCGGTCGCCTTCGAATTCAAGGCGCAGTAACGACTGACGCGCGTGGATGAATTGATGTGTTGGGCTCGTCGGCTCGTCGGCTCGTCGGCCGTAAGAAATTTCAAAGCACTTTTGCTTACTGCGTACTGCTTGGTGCTTGGTGCTGATCCAGCGTGGGCCGGCTCCGCGAGGGTGTGGTTTCCGGACAACCTTTCCTCGGTCGGCAGCCAGGTCGATCAGATGTTTCTGGTGATCCTGTGGATCACCGGGATCATCTTCCTGCTCGTCGAGGGCGCCTTGCTGTGGTTTCTCATCCGCTACCGGCAGCCGGCCAACCCGCGCGCCGCCTACGTCCACGGCTGTCGCAGCGCTGAGGTGATCTGGACGGTGATCCCCGCGATCATCGTGACGTCCCTGGCGTTTGCCAGCCAGCGGGTGTGGGCCCACATTCGAGGCACTCCGCCGGCGCACCAGCTGGAGGTGGAGATCACCGCGGAGCAGTTTGCGTGGAACGTGCGCTACGCGGGGCCTGACGGGCGATTGCACACCGAGGATGATCTGGAGCTGATCAACCAGCTCCATCTGCCGGTCGACCAGGTGGCGCTGGTGCACCTGAAGTCCAAAGACGTCATCCACAGCTTCTTCGTGCCGCAGTTCCGGATGAAGCTGGATGCGGTGCCGGGATTGACCGGGCGCCTCTGGGTGCAGCCGATCAAGCCGGGGCAGGTGGAGATGGTGTGCGCGGAGCTGTGCGGCCTCGGGCATTACCGGATGCGCGGCTACGTCACCATCGAATCGGCTGAGGCCTTTCAGTCGTGGCTGGAGCAGACGCGCGTGGAGCAATCCTTATGACTCAATCGCCCTCTTTGCTTCGACGCTACGTCTTCTCGACGGATCACAAAATCATCGGCATCCAATTCCTCTTCACGAGCCTGGCGATGCTGCTCATCGGCGGAGCCCTGGCGATGCTGATGCGCTGGCAGCTGGGCTGGCCGTCCCAGCCGCTCTCGTGGATGGGGCAGCTGGCGCCGAACGGCATGCCGGGCGGGGTGATGGTGCCCGAATACTACAACATGCTCTTCACGATGCACGGCTCCGTCATGATCTTCTTCGGGATCATCCCCATCCTCGTCGGGGCGTTCGGCAACTACCTCATCCCGCTCAAAATCGGCGCGCCGGATATGGCCTTTCCCCGCCTGAACATGGTCTCCTACTGGCTGATGTGGCCCGCGATTGTCATCATGTTCCTTGGGTTCTTCCTGGAGGGCGGGGCGGCAGCCGCGGGATGGACGTCGTATGCCCCCTTAAGCGTGACGCTGGGTCCTGGGCAGACGTGCTGGGTCGTCAGCCTGCTCTTCGTTGGCACCTCCTCCATCATGGGATCGATCAACTACATCACGACGGTCATCAATCACCGCGCGCCCGGGATGACCTTCTTCCGCATGCCGATGTCGATCTGGGCGCTGTTCATCACCGCGATTATGGTGCTCTGCGCCACCCCCGCCTTGGCCTCGAGCCTCGTCATGCTGCTGCTTGATAAGACGCTGGGCACCAGCTTTTTCATGCCCTCCGGACTCATCGTGGACGGCGTCGCCTTGGCGCACAGCGGGGGGCAGCCGATCCTGTGGCAGCATCTGTTTTGGTTCTATTCGCATCCGGCCGTCTACATTATGATCCTGCCGGCGATGGGGATGATCTCGGATATCCTCCCAACCTTCGCGCGCAAGCCGCTCTTCGGCTACCATTCGATGGTCTACGCGATCGCCGCCATCGCGGTGCTCGGCTTTATCGTGTGGGCGCACCACATGTTCGTCAGCGGGATGAATCCCGCGCTGGGCACGAGCTTCATGGTCGCGACGATGGTCATCGCGGTGCCGACCGGTGTCAAAATCTTCAACTGGCTGGCGACGCTCTGGCGCGGCTCGATCCGCATGACCGTGCCGATGGCGCATGCCTGCGCTTTCGTGGCGATGTTCCTGATCGGCGGCTTGACCGGGATCTTCCTCGCCTCGATGCCGGTGGACATGTATGTGCACGACACGTACTTCATCGTCGGGCACCTCCACTACGTCCTCTTTGGTGGAAGCCTCTTCGGCGCGTTCGCCGGCCTCACCTACTGGTTCCCGAAGATGTTCGGCCGGATGATGTCCGAGCGCGTGGGCAAGCTCCACCTGCTGCTCACCCTGATCTTCTTCAACGGCGTGATGTTTCCGATGTTTCTCTTAGGTATCAACGGCATGCCGCGCCGAATCTACGACTGGTCGCAGTACGCGCACCTCGCGCACCTGGGTCCCCTCAACCGCCTGATGAGCCTCAGCGCCTTCCTCTTATTCGCCTCGCAGCTCCTCTTCATCGGCAACTTCTTCTGGAGCCTATTCAAGGGCAAGCAGGCGCCGGCCAATCCGTGGGAAGCGACGACGCTGGAATGGACTGCCGCCCCCTCGCCTCCTCCGCACGGCAATTTCGAACGCACCCCGCATGTCTACCACGGGCCGTACGAATACAGCGTGCCCGGTTCATCACAAGACTGGCTGCCGCAGAACCAAGCACCAAGTGACAAGTGACAAGCGACAAGTGACAAGCGACAAGCGACAAGTCTGTTAACGAGTTTGTGAGTTTGTGCGTTAATGCGTTGAACGCGCTAACTCGCAAACGCACCAACGCACTAACGCAGTAACGCAACAAGCACCAAGAAAATGCATCGATTCGCCCAGCTCACCGCAGCGGCCACCTTCCTCCTGCTCATCGCCGGCGGCCTCGTCACGTCAACCGACTCCGGCTTGGCGGTGCCGGACTGGCCGCTGTCCTATGGGACGTTGTTCCCGCCGATGGTGGGCGGCATCCGCTATGAGCACACCCATCGCGTGATCGCCGGGATCGTGGCGTTGCTGATCGCTGTCCTCGCGATCTGGTTGCGGCGGCGCGAGCCTCGTCAGTGGGTTCGGCGGTTGGGCGAGGGCGCATTGGCCGCGGTGTTCGCCCAGGCCGTCCTCGGGGGGCTGACGGTGCTGTGGATGTTGCCGCCGTCGATTTCCGTGGCGCACGCGTGCCTGGGGCCGCTGGTATTCTGCATGCTGGTCTGCGTGGCGGTGGTTCTCGATCCCCGATGGTTACGTGCTCAAGGGGATGTGCTGGGGCCGCGTGCGGTGCGTCTTGGCAGTCTTGGCCTGTTCGGGCTCATGGTGGTTCAACTGATCGTCGGGGCGGTTCTGCGGCATACCGGGCAGGCCCTCGCATTGCATCTGGTCGGCGCGACGGCGATCGTCAGTCTCGTCGCGTGGCTCTGGTGGTCGGCGCGCCGTCTGCGCAGCGCGCATCGCCTCGTCACGGGGTTGATCCTCGGCATGGTCGTGCAGCTTGCCCTCGGATGGTTTGCGTGGAGGCAGCGCGAGCCGGTGTTGATGACAACCGCCCATCAAAGTCTTGGGGCACTCTTGCTAGCCTCCGCCTCCGTCCTCGTCTTCACAGCGTGGCGAGGGGTGTTGCGAACTTCGAACTTCGAACTTCGAACTCCATGGCGTGCGAGGGTCGGGGCGTTTTGGGAACTCACCAAGCCGCGCGTGACGATGATGGCGCTGCTCACCACGGCGGTCGGATTCCTGATGGGGTCGACCATCTACACGGACCCCGCGACACTCATCCCGACGCTGATCGGCGCGTGGCTGGTGGGTTCGGGAGCCAACGCCTTGAATCAGTGGGCTGAACACGACGCGGATGCCCTGATGGAGCGCACCAAAATCCGCCCGCTGCCCACGGGCCGCTTGCAGCCGTGGCAGGCATGCACCTTCGGCGTGACGATGGCGATCACAGGGCTTGCGTGTCTCTGGCTGTTCGTCAATGCGCTCGCGACGTGGTGCGCCTTGACGACGCTGGTGATCTACGTCAACGTCTACACCCCCATGAAACGGCTCAGCCCGCTGTGCACCCTCATCGGCGCCGTCCCCGGCGCCCTGCCGCCGATCATTGGATGGGCGGCCGCGTCAGGGTCGCTCAGTCTCGAGGCGTGGGTGTTGTGCGCGATCCTCTTTCTCTGGCAGCTGCCGCATTTCCTCGCGATCGCCTGGGTGCATCGGGACGATTACCGACGAGCCGGATTTCGGATGCTGTCCGTTGTGGATCCGACCGGTCAGAGCACGGCCCGTCAGATGGTGGTCTACGGGTTGGCGCTGCTGGTGACCAGTCTCTTTCCCGCCGTCCTCGGGGCGGCCGGCTTGTTGTATGTCCTGGCGGCGTTAAGTCTGGGGTCGTGGTTGCTGTGGACCGCCTGGCAGGCGGTCTCGCCCTTGACACACGCGGTCAAGGGTTCCGACAGGGGGGCGCAACGGTTGTTCCTGGCGTCGGTCGGCTACCTGCCGCTGGTCTTAGGCATCATGGTCGTCGACAAAACCTTCCTCTAATCATGGAACGTAGCGCGCGCCGGCTGCTGTGGAGCGTGTGGGCGGTGGCGGTCGTGTCTGGCGTCGGGCTCCTGTGGTATGTCGCGGACGCCGCGAAAGCCGTCGCACTCCCTCGGTACGGGCGCGTCCCCTCATTTACCCTGACGGATCAGGCCGGAGGGTCGGTTTCTCAGGAGACGTTCAAGGGGGTCGTCTGGATTGCGGATTTCATCTTCACGCGCTGCGCGGGGCAATGCCCTGTGATGACCGCGCAGATGAGCCGGTTGGCGCAGGCGTTTCAGGGGGAGCCCTCGCTGGTGCTGGTGTCATTCACGGTGGATCCCGCGCATGACACCCCGGAGATCCTCGCGCGATACGCCGCCTCCCACGCGGCTCGCCCGGCGCAGTGGCGGTTTCTCACCGGCGACCTGCAGACGATCACCCGCCTCTCCCAGGCCGGCTTTCAGCTGGCCCTCAGCTACGAAGGGACCGTGGAGGAGCCGATCACGCACAGCCGTCGGTTCGTCCTGGTGGATCGGCAGGGGGTGATTCGCGGATCGTACGATGCGGGTGAGGCGGAGGCGATGACGCGCATCCGGCGTGACGTGCAGCGTCTCGTGCGGGAGTAACCCCATGCCGCTGTCGGTCGTTCCGGCGATCAACGCGTGCCTCAACGCCACCAGCGCGGTCCTGCTCGTCGGCGGGTATCTTTGTATCCGTGCCAAGCGGACCGCTGCCCATATCCTCTGCATGCTCGCGGCGTGCCTGGTCTCGACCGCCTTTCTCGTCTCCTACGTCAATTACCATCGGCAGGTCGGCGTGACGCGATTTAGTGGGGAGGGATGGGTGCGTCCGCTCTATGTCGCGATCCTCATCTCGCACACGATCTTAGCCGTCGTCATCGTGCCGCTGGTTGTCCAGACGCTGCGCCTGGCCTTCCGGCGGGATTGGAAGGCGCATGAGCGTCTCGCGCGCGTGGCGCTGCCGTTGTGGCTCTACGTCTCGGTCACCGGCGTGATCGTGTACCTGATGCTGTACCACCTCTAAGAGCAGTGACCAGTGACTAGTGATCAGTGACCAGTGATGATGAAGATCACCTCGCGTACCTGGGCGCAGTTTTTTCTCTATGCACTAGTCACTAGTCACCAGTCACTAGTCACTGCGGTGGCGTGGGCGTGCCCGCTGTGCAAGGAGGCGCTCTTTGATCCCAGCGGTACCGCCGCCCAAAGCGGCGTGGTGCGTGGCTATGCCTTCAGCATCGCGGCGTTGCTGGGGGTACCGGCGCTGATGATCGGGGGCATCGCCTGGCGGCTTGCGCGGGCCGCTCGACGGCGTTGACAGACGCAAGCGTTCGCGCTACACTCAACGCAACAGGGAGGGTGAATCGATGCGTAAACTGGTGGCCGTGACATTCGTGGCGTTCGTGATGGCAATTCCCAATGCGTGGGCGATGCGGACGACCGTCCACGAGGCGGCGGAATCTTCGCAGTACGGGCGCAAGATGGGCGGGATGATCGGCCGAGGCGTGATCAATGTGGTGACGTCCTTCGTCGATCTGCTCGTCAATGTCGTGAACGAAACCCGCAATGGCCCGCCGGTGGTGGGCACACTCGTCGGCGTCGGCAAGGGAGCCGGCTGTCTGGGGTTACGGGTCCTGTCGGGCGGCGTTGATTTGACGACCTTCTGGGTGCCCGGCTTCAACGGCTTTCCGGTCTCCGACTCCTACGAGAACTGCTTAGCCGGCCTGACCACCACGGCCTCCTCCTCCACGCCTGAGCCGCTCGCGCTTGAGGGCGAGCCAGAGATCGGCGCGGCGGGCGTCTACCCGCCGAGCGATTCGATGGCTGGCATCTCCCCGTCGGCCCCTGCGCCTGCTGAGGAGAAACCTCGGTACACGAAATAAGCTCGCGTGGCACGATTCCGCCGAGAACGTTGGCACGCCAAGCTTCTTGAAGCCCTCCGCCATCAATCCCCCGAATGGCGCCGTCAGACGGCCGCCGCACTTCAGCACGCCGCCCGTCGAGACGACATCGTCATCTACTCCGACGCCAAAACCGCCCATCCCGTGGCGATTCATCTCCTGCCCTGGCTGCTCACCCGAGCGCAATCCTTCTACATCCAGGCGCTGGGCAACCGCATCCGCCGGGTCTTGAACCGCGTCCTGCGCACGTACCTGGACGACCAGGCCTTGCAAGAGGTCCTGCCATTCAGCGAGGATGAGCGGGTGTGGTTGGCCCGCCTGACCCCCAAGGGGTTTCCGGATCCTTCCACCGTCTTCGAGCGGTTCGACACGAACCTCGTGGCGGATGAACCGGACTGGGCTCGCACGCTGCGCATCCTGGAGTTCAACGCGGTGGGCATCGGCTGCCTGCACTTCATGCCGGTGGCCAACGCCCTGGTCGCCGAGCATGTCTTGCCCGTTTTGCAGACTGCGGTGCCGGAGCCGACGCTGCGTCCCACCGCGGATCCCCGCCTGCTGCTTCGGGAGGTTCTGGAAGCGCACGCGAAGGCCATCGGGCGCTCCACGTGTGTGGTGGCCTTCGTGGAACGGCGAGAGACCACCCCCGGCGGGGCGGATGAAATGCTGCACGTCAGCCGCTTTCTCCAAACCCAAGGTCTGCAGACGGTGTGCGTTGACCCTCGGGAGCTGCAGGTGCGGGGCGGTGAGATCGTCCACCACGACCTGACCATCGACGTGCTCTACCGCGATTTCAGCCTTAACGAGATCCTCTCGATCGACAAGCACGGCGGGCAGGTCGACGCCATCCAACACGCCTTTCAGCGCAATCAGGTCGTCTCCGGTTTGACCGGGGAGTTTGATCACAAGAGCCTGTGCGAGCTGCTCTCCAACCCGGAGTTCGATCGCTACTTCACCCCGTCGCAGCGGCGGACCAACCGGACGGTGATCCCCTGGACGCGGTTGATCCGCGAGCGCAAGACCCCAGGTCCCAGCGGCCACGAGGTGGAGTTACCCGGCTTCATTCGCGACCATCGCGAGCAGCTCGTCATCAAACCCAATCGGGCCTACGGGGGACAGGACGTCCTCATCGGCAAGGAGGCTTCAGCCTCCGGCTGGGATCAGATCCTCGCGAAGGCGTTGAGTGAGCCCAACGGGTGGGTCGCGCAGGAAGTCGCCCCCTTGCCGATGGCCGATTTTCTGGACCCGGACGACGTCGCGCGCCTGACGCATGAGTTCGTGACGATCGGCTTCATCGCCACCCCCCAGGGGGTTGCCTTCGTGGGGCGCGCCTCCCCGGAGCCGATCGTCAACATCTCGCGCGGAGGTCGGCTCGTGCCGATCTTCCTCATCCATTGACAACCCGCGCCCCTCTGGTAGGCTGGAACACGATGGGCTACACGTATCTGACAAAAGAAGGCCTGAAGAAACTGCAGGACGAGCTCAAGGCGCTGCAGCGACAACGCCGTGAGCTGCTCGAGGAGGTCGAGCGGGCACGCGGGCTCGGCGATCTTCGGGAAAACGCGGAATACCACGCGGCGCGCGAGCGCTTGCAGCACGTCAGCCGGCGGCTGGCCGACCTGGATGCGAAGCTCACGCAAGTCCAGCTGATCGATGAGTTGGAGGTGGCCGGCGATGAAGCGCGGATCGGGATCACGGTGACCCTGAGGGACCTGCAGACGAAGGACGAATTCAGATACGTCCTCGTCGGGTCCGAAGAAGCGGACCCGCCGAACGGCAAGCTCTCCATCGAATCCCCGTTAGGGAAGAGCCTCTTGGGGAAGAAAAAAGGCGAGCAGTTCACGTTGACCTTGCCGAACGCCGTGATCCCGTACCTGGTCGTCGATTTGGGGCGACCCGCATGACGGAGCCGTTAGCCGACCGGATATGTAAGCCGTGTGAGGGGGGAACCGAACCGTTGCCGCCGACTGCGGCCAAGACGTTACTAGAAGACCTGCAAGGGTGGGAGCTCGTCGCAGGGAAGGCGATCCGCAAAACCATCACCTGCAAGAATTTTCTTGATGCCATCCGCCTCATGCAGCGCATCGCGCCGATCGCCGAGGCCGACGACCATCACCCGGATCTGCATCTGACCCACTACCGGCATCTCACCATCGAGCTCTCGACCCATGCCATCGGCGGCCTCTCCGAAAACGATTTCATCCTCGCCGCAAAAATCGATCACCTGCTCGCTTCACGCCAACCGTAACACCAAGCACTTCGCGGCCCCGCCGGCCTTGAGAAACTCCGACAGGTCCACCTCGTGGATCACCCACCCGCCATCGGCCAGGCGATGTCGCAGCGGCCGGGAGACGCCGCGTGGCATCACCAGGTGACGGCCGACGACAATCGTGTTGCAGCAAAACCTTCGCGCATCCAACCCCGTGACGGCGATCGGCTCAGCCACCGTCCGCTCAATCACCTTCCGTCCGTACCGGTCGAACGCCTTCGGGTGCCACAACGCTGAGGTCGTCGACAGCGGGCAGAAGCACGTGTCGAGGTGATAGAACCGCTTGTCCACGAGTTCAACCGGCAACACCTCACGCTCAAGCACTCGACTGAGGCGCTCGTGCGTGGCGGCGTCGGAGCGGAAGCGAAACCCGAGCAGCAACGTCGAACCGATCCACAACGCGTCGCCCTCGCCCTCAAAGTTGCATCCCCGCGGCAGCGTGACGACTCGATACCCGCGCGCCCGGAAATGCCGCTCGACGACCGGCTCCTCGCCCTGGCGTTCGGGGTAGCGGAAGTTGCTGCGGATGAAGGTGCCTCCGGCGACCAGGCCCGCGTTCGCCGTAAAGACGAGATCCGGCCATCCGGCAACCGGTCGCAGCAGGCGCACCGAGCTTCCCAGCCGTGTCAACAGGCGATGGAGCTGCGCCCACTGTTGCGCGGCGCGCCGTTGCACCGTCTGCCTGGTGAGGCGCATCCAGGGATTGATCTCATAGGCGATGGTGTAGTGCGTGGGACGACACATAAGGAATGACGGGGGCAAGGGGCAAGGGGCAAGGGGCAAGGGACTGCGGCGCATACGCGCGGTTACAACCGAAGCGCCGCACAGAGCTCGCGGAGGAAGGAGGCGGCGTCGGAGACGATGCCGATGCCTTGAAAGGTGCCGCGGTCTGAGAGCTTGGTGACGACGGCCGGGTTGATGTCGACGCAGACCGTCTTGACCGTCGCGGGAAGCAGATTCCCCGTGGCGATGGCATGGAGGGTGGAGGCGATCATCAAGGCCAACCCCACCCCCCGCACCTGCTGGCGCATCACATCTTGGGCGATGAGGGCATCGGTCAGGACGTCCGGCAAGGGACCGTCGTCGCGGATCGATCCCGCCAACACATACGGCACCCGATGCGCCACGCAGGCGTGCATGACGCCTTTGGTGACGGTCCGCCGGCGCACCGCCTGGCGGATGCCACCGCAGTCGCGGATCGTGTTGATGGCCCGCATGTGATGGTCATGCCCGTCACGGGTCTGGGTCCCTCGGCTGAGGTCCACCCCCAGCGCCGTGCCGAAGAGGGCGGACTCGATGTCATGCGTGGCGAGGCCGTTGCCGGCAAACAGCACATCGACCCATCCGGCGCGGATCAGCCGTTCCAGGAAAGCCCCGCCCCCTGTATGGATGAGGGCCGGGCCGGCCACGACCAGGATCTTGCGGCGAGCCCGTTTCATCTCGCGCATCGCCTGGGCCACGCCGGCGATCAGCTGAGCTTTGGGCTTCTCAGGGGAGACCGGGCTGTGCATGAATTGGAACACCTCCCGACGGCGGGAGCGCTCAAGCGGAACGACCCGCACGCCGGATGAGCCGCACACGACAAGGTCGGCCCGCTTGACATGGATCATCGGGGTGCAGATCGCCCTCGACCGGCTTGGATCCACGACGATCCCGCAGTCCATTTCGATGCGTTCCACGGCCCGCCAGCGTCCGCGATACCGGATGAAGGTGGGGAGGTTGGTCGTGGAGTAAAACGTCGACGGCAGCACCCCGTCCTTGCGCGCGCGGGCCAATTGCACATCCGGCGCAAACTCTGGTGTCGCCCCAAGGCGAACGAGGCGCTTCAGGATCGTCTGGAGGGCGGGCTGCGAGCGTGCGCTGACTTTCAGGCGGGCGGTTGAGGGATCGGCCTTGCGCTTGCCGATGGACAGCTGCAGGATCTCAAACGTCCCATCCAGGTCCATGATCTCATCCAGGACCTTGGGCAGGATGAGCGAATCGATGATGTGACCGCTGACCCGGACAATTTCTGACGGCATCATCCTTCCCTCCGGCACTCCACGTAGTATATCATCATAGGTATGATCCTCCCACCTCCCTGGGCTCGCCGAAGGCGAGCCGCGAAAATATCGCTGCGTTCTCCACACCCGAATTTTCGCCCCGCCAAATGGCGGGGTAGGCAGGTGGGGGGATGAGTTACGCACCCCTGGCCCCGCCAGGGCTTGCAGTGGAAGACCGGACGCAGGAGATCGCTCGGGAGCTGCTCGAGAGGGCGCGTCGGGAGCACCACCACCTCACGACGCTCAATCGGTGGACCAAGCGCGTCCTCGCGTGGTCGCTCTCGGATGCGCAGCTGAAGGCCGGCGTCCTTCGGTTCATCGACTGCCTGCCCAGCCTCACCACCCCGCAGGCGGTGGCGCGCCACCTCCACGACTACTTCCCGCTCCATCATCTGCGATTGCCGGCGGCCTTCCGGCTCGGCGTGTCGTTGTCCCGTCCAGGACTCTTGACGGCCCCAGCCGTCTCGGCGGTGGTCCGCCATATCGTCGAGCAGGTGGCACGGCAATTCATCGCCGGCTCCCACCTCCACGATGCCCTCGGCCTGATTCATCGGATGGCGGATCGAGGCGTGCTGGTCAGCTTCGACGTGTTGGGAGAACAGGTCACGAGCGACGACGAAGCCAACACCTCGGTGCGGAGGTATACGACCCTCATCAGCGAATTGAGCACCGCCTGCCGGCGGCTCCATGCGCCGGACGCCGTCGGGGATCGGCCCCTGGTGCATCTGTCCATCAAGCCCTCCAGCCTGTCGGCCCACTTCGATCCGGTGAGTTTCGAGGAGAGTGTGGCGGATGCGCTGAGACGTCTGCGCGTCATCGCGAGGGACGCGGTGGACCATGACGTGGCCATCACCCTGGACATGGAGCAGTACCGGCTTCGGGATCTGACGCTCGAGCTCGCCAGGCGGCTGCTCGTGGAGCCGGGCCTTGGGGAACGGCTGCAGTTAGGCATCGTCCTGCAGGCGTACCTGCGGGATACGCCGCAGGTGTTCGGGGAGCTGCTGTCCTGGCTGCGGGATCACGGACGGCGCCTGTCGGTGCGCTTGGTCAAAGGGGCGTATTGGGATTCCGAAGTGGCCTATGCGAAACAACGGGGCTGGCTCCTGCCGGTCTATCACAACAAGCGGCAGACCGATGAAGCCTTTGAGCGGTTGACCGAGCAGATGCTCTCGCACCGTGAGCTCGTGCGTCCCGAGCTCGGC
This sequence comes from Candidatus Aquivivens invisus, assembly GCA_001804415.1. Classification (GTDB taxonomy): domain Bacteria; phylum Omnitrophota; class Gorgyraeia; order Aquiviventales; family Aquiviventaceae; genus Aquivivens; species Aquivivens invisus. The sequence goes on along the minus strand of MHGA01000046.1, from coordinate 42,299 downwards.
TCTCATAACATCCGGTCGATCGCCCATGCGATGGCGGTGGCGGAGTCGCTGGGCTCATCGAAGGACGCAGTGGAGTATCAGCTGCTCTACGGCATGGGCGATGCGATCCAAGGGGCGATCCGCCAACTCGGTTTCCCCGTCCGTGTCTACGCCCCGCTGGGAGAGCTGATCCCCGGCATGGCGTACCTGGTGCGGCGGATCTTGGAGAACACGGCCAACGAATCGTTCCTGCGTCAAGACTTGGAATGACCGCATTTCAGAACGAGCCCCTCGCAGATTTTTCAGACTCCTCGCAGCGCACCCGGTTTGCAAGCACCCTCGAGCAGGTCCGCCGCGAGTGCGGATGGAAGGCGCCATGCGTGATCGGCGGGCAGCCGGTGGTCACCGGCCGGTGGCTGCCGTCGGTGAACCCCGCCCATCCGTCGCACATCGTGGGGCAGGCGGCGCTGGCTCGTTCTGAGGAGGTGGATCGGGCCATCGCCTGCGCCCTGCGGGCGCAGGCTCGCTGGGCCCGCACGCCGGTGGAGACCCGAGCGGAGCTCCTGCAATCCGCCGCGGCGCGGCTGCGGCAGCAGCGCGCGTGGTTTGCGGCGCTGGCAGTCCTGGAGGTTGGCAAGCCCTGGCGGGAGGCCGATGCGGATGTGGTGGAGGCGATCGACTTCCTCGACTACTACCGTGCCGGGGCCTTGGAGCTGGCCCAAGGCAAAGCCGTCATCCAGCAGCCCGGCGAGTCCAATCGCTACGGCTATGTGCCGCGAGGGGTGTGCGCGGTGATCGCCCCGTGGAATTTTCCCGTCGGGATCCTCGCCGGCATGGCCTCATCCGCCCTGGCGGCCGGCAACGTCGTGATCGTGAAACCGGCCGAGCAGTCGCCGATCCTCGCGTCTTTCTTCGTGCGCCTCCTGCACGAAGCCGGCGTGCCGGAGGATGTCCTTCAGTATCTACCGGGCCTCGGCGAGGAAACCGGCCGCGCCCTCGTGGAGGACCCTCGGGTCGCGCTGGTGATGTTCACCGGCTCGAAAGCGGTGGGCCTGTCGATTCTCCGGACGGTGGGCAATCCATCCGCCGCGCAGCGCTTCGTCAAGCATGCGGTCGTGGAGATGGGAGGCAAGAACGCGATCGTCGTCGATGAAGACGCCGATCTGGACGAGGCCATCCACGGCGTCCTCATCTCGGCGTTCGGCTATCAGGGGCAAAAATGCTCGGCCGCCTCGCGCCTCATCGTGCACGCGGCCCTCTACGATCGGCTCGTGGAACGGCTCATCCCGGCCGTGGCGGGCCTGCGGGTGTGCGACCCGATTGAGCCACGCTGCGATCTCGGCCCCCTCATCGACGCCGATGCCAAAACGCGCGTGACGACGGCCGTTGCCGAGGCCGCCGCCTCCTCCACGTGCCTGTATCGCTCTCCTCCTGAGCGCCTGCCCGCGGAGGGATTTTTTTGCGGCCCCGCGCTGTGTGCCGAGGTCGATCCGCGCAGCCCCTTGGCTCAGGAAGAATTGTTCGGCCCGGTGGTCTGCCTGTTTCGGGTTCGCAGCTTCTCGGAGGGTCTCGCGTTAGCCAACGACACGGCGTACGGGTTGACCGGCGGCGTCTACTCCAGGTCGCCGTCGCATCTCAAGGAGGCGATCGATTCCTTCCAGGTCGGGAACCTGTATCTGAATCGTCCCATCACCGGCTCCCTCGTCGGCCGCCAGCCCTTCGGCGGCGCGAAGCTCTCCGGTCTTGGGACCAAGGCGGGCGGGCCGGATTATCTGTTGCAGCTTGTGGTGCCCAAGACGATTTGCGAGAATACCACGCGGCACGGGATTCCCCTTGAATGAGCACACAGCAGTTAGCACACAGCACACAGAGACGAATTCTGTCTGCTGTCTGCTGTGTGCTGTGTGCTGTCTGCTAACGGGATCATGCGCGTCAACGGGAAGGAATACAGGACGGTGTGGCTTGAGGGCTCGACGGTCAAGCTGATCGACCAGCATCGATTGCCGCACGCCTTTGCGATCGCGGACTGCCAAACCCATCGCGACACCGCCCGGGCGATTCAGACGATGCTGGTGCGCGGGGCCGGCGCCATCGGTGGCGCTGCGGGGTATGCGATGGCTCAAGCGGCGTTGGAAGCTCCCCAGGACGCCTTGCTGTCCTACGTCGAGGAAGCTGCCTCACTGATTCGTGCAACCCGTCCGACCGCCCATGATCTGTTCTACGCCGTGGACCACGTGCTCCGAGCGATTCAACAGGCGGGTACTCCTGCCACGGCTCGTCGCGACGCGGTGCGGGTGGCCGAGCAGCTCGCGGATGAGAATGCGAAAGCGGGGGAGACGATCGGGCGCGTGGGCTCGGCGCTCTTGCGCGATGGGGCGCGCCTCATGACGCACTGCAACGCCGGGTGGCTGGCGTTCGTCGACTGGGGCAGCGCGTTGGCCCCCATCTATCACGCGCATCGAGCGGGACGGGCCGTGTTCGTCTACGTGAATGAGACTCGCCCCCGCTCGCAAGGCGCGAAATTGACCGCGTGGGAGCTCGCCCAGGAAGGCATTGACCACACCGTCATCGCGGATACGGCGGCCGGCTCCCTGTTCCAGCGCGGCCAGGTGGATGGCGTGATCGTGGGAGCGGACCGGATTGCCGCGAACGGGGATGTGGTCAACAAGATCGGCACCTACACGCTCGCCCTGCTGGCCAAACACCACGGGGTGCCGTTCTACGTCGCCGCCCCTCGCTCCACGTTTGATCTGTCCATTCCGGAGGGATCGAAGATTCCCATCGAGGAGCGCTCGGCCGATGAGGTGACCTGGGTGACGGGCCTCACGCCTCAGGGACGGCTGGAACGAGTGCGCATCACCCCGGAGGCCTCTCCAGCCAAGAACCCCGCCTTTGATCTCACCCCCGCGCCGTTCGTGACCCGCTTCATCACCGAAGGAGGGCTGCTCGACCCGACGGCGTCCTCCCTCCGCGCCTTCGTTACGGCGACCCCAGCGCGTCCAACTGTCGCTGGAGATTCTTCCAGCTGAGCGAGCCGACCGGATAGGACTGCTGGGCGGCTTTGAGACGTTGGCGCTGCTGCTCGACGGAGGCAGGAGCCGGCGCGGCCGACGTGACCGGTGCGGCCTCGGCGAGAAACCGTTCCAGATCCTGGGCCCGGCGCTCCGAGCCGGGGTGCGTGCTGAGAAAGATCCCGCCGGGCGCGAAACGCACGAAATCCCGCAGGAGGGCAATCGTCGTGCGGGGATCGTAGCCGGCCCGCGCCATGTACCGCACGCCGAGCTGATCCGCCTCCAGTTCTTGGTCCTGGCTGTAGGCGCTGTTGGCGACCGAGGCGATCAGCGATGCCGCGTCGTTCGCCAGCGAGCCGAGTGACGCGCCGGCCTGTTGCGAGGCGATCGCGGTGCCAGCCCCCACCACGGCCAGCAGCAGTTGCTGCTGCTGCAGCTGGCGATACCGTTTGACGAGATGTTGCGCGACCGTATGCGCCAGCTCGTGGGAGAGGACGGCCGCGAGCTCCTCCTCGCGGCTGCCCCGTGAGGAGAGGTAATCCAGCATGCCGCTCGTCACGTACACTCGCCCGTCCGCCAAGGAAATGGCGTTGGGGTCAGGGTCCTGCAGCAGGAACACGTGGTACGGCAACCCAGGGCGCTCGGTCACGCGGCTTAAGCGCATCAGGACGCGATGGACGTCGAATCCCCAGAGCCGTTCGCCGGATCCAAGCAGGCGCGCGTCCTGCCGTTCCAGCGCTTGGGCCTGCTGAGCGCTGATCGTCCGTTCCAACTCCACGGCCCACGCCGACTCCTCCGGCACCGGCGTGGGACGGATCGCGTACTGCGGGGCGGCGCACCCCATGACAGCGACAAGTGACAAGTGACAAGTGACAAGTAAAAGTGTGCCTGGGTGCCGGGGTGCGCGGGTCGGCGGGTTCTCAGGTTGGCGCGTTGGCGCGTTGAACATGGAGCCGTGGTCTTTGCTGTCTGCTTTTTCTGCTTGTCGCTTGTCGCTTGTCGCTTGTCCCGTTTTTCCTGTGGCTAGCCCATGCGCAGCTGCTGTTCCGCATCCACGACATCCCGATTGAGGCGCGACCACGCCACCTCGGCCTTGTGCCGCACACCCTCTGCGGCGGCCGGGGCTTGGGCGAGTTGGCGCAACAGTTGAATCGCCATCCGGAAATACCGCACGATCTCCCCCTCGTCCACGTCGCACAGGCGGTTCAGCTTCGTGAAGGCCGAGCCGTGAAACCACGCTTCCACCGCCGGCGCGAGTGAAAACGCGGGCGATTTGGAGAGCGGGCGGATCTGAAACTGCCGTTCCACCCGATGGAGACGGCCCAGGGGCTCTTCGCAGAGTCCTTCGAGCCGACGGCTGATCGCGGTGGGCTTCGGCGCCCGCAGACCCGGGCGGGGCTCGTAGACCACCGCCGTCATCAACACGGCGAGGGAGGGCGGGTCGAGCTGTTCGAGATGGCGTTGCTCATGCAGCTCGGTCAACAGCAATTCATAGCCATACAACCAGGAGGCGAACTCCCCTCGAGGCGTCAGTCCCTCAGGACCGAGGTACCCCAGATGTGCCAAGACATCCAGCTTGCGTTCCATGAGCGCTTGGCCCTCCTCGCGCCGTCGGCCGGAAGTCTGGAAGGCGTAGAAGGTCTGAAGGAAGATCGACAACAGCCCGCGCCCGTGCCGCCGGTAGAGATTCAGCAGGGTGGCGTAGGCGGTGTTCCATCGGCTCTGGACCACTTCCGGCTGACTGCGGATCACCCGCATGACGTCGTGGTAGGTGACCATCGTCGGCTGCACCCGCAGGTAGGCGAATCCTGCCTCATCCATCCCGCGGCGTCCGGCCCGGCCCGCCATCTGGAGGAACTGGCGGGAGCGGATGAGATCCATCCGCCCGTTGATCCGTTTCTTCAGGCTGTCGATGACCACACTGCGCGCCGGCATGTTGATGCCGAGCGCGAACGTTTCCGTCGTGACGATGAACTTGATCAGCCGGCTGACGAAACAGCGTTCCACCACCTCTTTGACCGTGGGCAGCATCCCCGCATGGTGGTAGGCGACCCCTCGGTCGATCAGTTGGCTCATCGCCTGCGCCGTCGGGTCGTGCGTGAGTTGGTAGCGCTCGCACAGCTCGCGGAACATCCGGCGCAGGGACGTCGACTCCTCCGGCGCGATCAGCGGCAGCCGCGAGGCCTCCCAGGCAAGCTCTTCGGTGCGGCGGCGCCCGAACGTAAAGAAGATGCAGGGAAGCCGGTCGGTGTCTTTGAGATGTTGGATCAGATGATCGAGACGATTCGGATGAACCGACTCCTGCGCGTCCCACGAGCGACGAGACCGCGGCGCCTGCCGGCGATGGCGGAAGCCTCTCCGCCCTCTGGAGAACCGGATGGGTGGGGGCGTCGGGAGGCGGCCCCAGTCCTCCCGGTTGTGGTACCCCTCGTGCTTGAGGGCGTTGTAGCTTTCGATGAGGCGATTCTGGCATTGAAACAGGACGTGCAGTGGAACCGGCCGCTTCGCCTCGGTGATCACTTCGACCGGCCGGTGATGGACCTGCCGGATCCAGGTCGCCAGCTCCTCCACATTGGGGATGGTAGCACTCAGCGCCAGGAGGTTAATGTGGGAGGGCGTAAAGAGGATCGCTTCTTCCCACACCGTGCCGCGCTCCGGGTCATCGAGGTAGTGGACCTCGTCGAAGATGACCCACGCGCAGCGGGGCAAGTGGGTGGCGTGTTCCAGCAGGGCGTTGCGATAGATTTCCGTCGTCATGATCACCAGGGGAGCGTTGGGGTTCAGGGTCACATCACCCGTCATGATCCCGACGTCCTCGCCGTGGCGCGCGCTGAAATCGCGGAACTTCTGGTTGCTCAGGGCCTTGACCGGCGCGGTATAGATGACCCGTTGATGGTGACGCAGGGCGCGCTCGATGACGTAGTCGGCGATGACGGTCTTGCCGGCTCCGGTCGGCGCGGCGACGAACAGCGAGGTGTCGCGGTCGATCACCTCCACCGCCCGCTGTTGAAACGGATCGTAGGCAAACGGGTGCAGAGGCGCTTCAAGCGGGCTCATCGCTTCATTGTATAATACCCCACGACCCATGCGTGCCAGAATTCTCGCCGGCGTCCTGCTTGCCGCACTCCATCCCGTCGCCTCCGCGGAGGAGGTCGGTCGTGTGGCCCCCGCCGGGCCGATTCCGAACGCGCGGGTCATCGTGTTCTACGTCGACGGCCTTCGGCCTGATGTCGTTCGCGCCATGGCGCAGGAGGGGCTCCTGCCCACCATCCAGCAGGTCTTCCTGGAGGGCGGGCTCGAATTCACGCAGGCCTTCACCACCTTTCCCTCGAACACCCTGACGGCCAACGGGGCGCTGGTGACCGGCCGCTTTCCGGATCGCACGGGCATCAAGTCCCAGAACCAATTCGAGCGCACGACGCGCCTCCCGGCCGGCCAGGCGGGCGAATGGCTTCCCGAGTGGTTGGCGCGGCGCACGCGCCAGGGCCCCCGCATCGTCGACTTGCTCGACAAGTTCGCGCCGGAAGACACCCATCAGGTCTTGCGGCGGCGCGGTGTTCCCATGCTCGACACGTACCTCGGCGCACGCTATCGGCATACCGTCCTCCCCATCGCGCCGCTGAATCCCCCGCCCTTGTGGCTGCACCGGGCGCTCAACACGATCGAGCAGCCGTTTACGGCGATCCACCGGATCCCGCATGAGCTGGATCAGGTCAACGCGCGGTACCTGATTGAAGAAGTGCTCGGCGATCCGGAGGCGCGGGTCATCCTGGCGTGGTTTCCGATGGTGGACAAGCTCAGCCACCACAGCCCCCGAGGACAATTTGGCGACGTGCGGGACACCCTGATCGCGTTCGATCGGTGGCTGGGCAAGATGGTGCGCAGGATTCGCCAGGTCGGCTGGAGTCACTCGACCTACCTCTTTCTCATCTCCGATCATGGACACGTGGGGGGCACGACCCATCCGAGCCGGCCTGCGGGGCTCGTGGAGACGTTCGTCCATCGCCGGCTTGGTTGCAACGTCAGGGTCGTGGGACAGGAGTGGGTGCATCCCGGATTCGATCCGAATCGGTTTGTGTTCGTCGACCATCAGGCGTGGGGCCAGGCGTCCATCTTTCTGCCTCAGGCGGCGTATCACACCGGAGCCTGGCGGCGCAACACCCTCGAGGAATTGCTGGCCTACGACCTTGGGCCCAACCGGGGCCGGGTGAACCTGGTTGACGCGTTGGGCCGGTTCGATGGGGTGGATCTGGTCCTGGTGAAACTCGATGCCGCGCGCGTGCTGGTGCATCGCGCCTCGGCGCCTGACGCCCTCATCCATCTGCAGACGGACGAGGCCGGCATGGAGCAGTATCGGTATGAGCCCTCCTTCCCCGAGGACGATCCGCTCGGCTATCTGCGAGATCCCACGGTCCGTGAGGCGGCCTCCCCGCGACCCGTCGCGCAATGGATGGCGGAGGCTCATTCGGCGGAGGAGTGGTTGCGAGTGACGGCCGGCACCGACTATCCCGACGCGGTCGTCGGCATCGCGAAGTTTTTCAGCTGGAAGCCTCCGGTGGCGCAGCTGGCCGACAGCCGAGACCCTGACCTTGTCGCTACCGCCGCCCGCGGCTGGACGTTTCGCACCGATGGCGAGACCGGCACGGATCATGGCGCCCCACTTCGCGAGGCGATGCGGATGACCTGCTTCCTGGCCGGGCCGAACATTCGGCTGGGCCAATCGTCGCACCCGCATCGGATCATTGATCTGATGCCAACCATTCTTCACCTGGTTGGCATCGAGTATCCCCCGGAATCACTTGATGGGACGGCGATGGAAGGAATCTTTTCGAATGTCGAATGACGAGTTGTCGCCTGTCACCTGTCACTTGCTGCTTGCTGCTTGGTGCTTGCTGCTTGGTGCTTGCTGCGTGCTGCGTGTTCCTGGTGTCTCAGCAGAGGAGTCGTTCGAGGAGCGGTTCTTCGCCGCGTGCCCGTCGAAAGCGCGCCTGACGGTGCATCGTGACGACCGGATGCTGGATCTGCATGGCGCACTCTACACGACGGCCAACGTGACGGAGCTGGAGGTCGTGCGACTGGCGGATTGGCTCCTTGATCTGCCGATTCCGGGTCCTGAGATTCGTCTGATCGAACATGTGTTTGTGGGGATCCGCGGGGCGTGGCATCGGTTCGGCCACGCCCGTCCGCTCAGGCGAATCGGCGAGCTGGCGGATGCATTCCAGCTCCGAGAGCTCAGCCTGGGCGATGCCACGGTCAGCTATACGGTGGCGACCGGTGGCTCCATCAGCCCAGGCAGCGGAACCATCGTCCGAGCCAACAAACTCATCGATTGGATCCAGCACCTCGTCGGAGACCTCAATGAGGGGGCGGGATGGGCGATCGGGCGGCCTCGCGGGGCGTTCCCGTGGACGCTGCCTGGCCGAGCCGTCGATGGGACCCAGTGGATGGTGATCAAGACGACCCATGCCCTGAGCGTCGCGCTGACCCGCTGCGTCGATGGGGCCATCAGCCTTACGGAGAACGTTCTCGAGGCGTGCCTCAACCTTCCGCGCGGAACCCCGCATCGCCACGCCACCATCTTCTTGCGCCTGCCGGTCGGGGTGTACCGGCAATACGAGCCCTGGCTCCTGGAACATCAGGATCGCTTGTACGCCGGGACCGCCGAAGAGCTCCGCGGGCTGACCCACGCCGAGTTGTTTCACCGGCGTCTTGCTCGGAGGAAACCGTGGGGAGATCTCGACCGGGTTCAGCCGCCGCCATCCTCCGTGGTGCTGGTGATGGATGCGCGCCTGTTCCGGATGGCGCCGGAGGCGTTGGCTCCCTACGTCATTCCCTCAGCCTGGATCGACGGCCTGAACCCTCTTGCCGACGCGTGGCCATCCATTGACAATCCGGCGAACCAGTTCTAAGCTGTACCGGAGCAGACCGCTCGCATGATCTGCGTTCATCACGCGTATAGATCAGCGTTGCTCAGCGATTGCTATGCGATTTGCCTCAGCCGTCAGCGAGTCCCCCCATCTCCGGAGCGCGGTCGACCAGGCGTGTCGTCACATCCTCGAGCAACTGGCCGGGTCGCCCTGCCATTGGGTGTGCCTGTTCGTCTCACCGGCCTATCACGCTGACTGGGACGCAGCACTCCGCGCCGTCCACGAGCACCTTCGGCCTGCGGTCCTTATAGGTTGCAGCGGGCAGAGCGTCATCGGCGGAGGGCGCGAGGTGGAATCCGTGCCTGCCGTGTCGGTGTTCGCCGCCCATCTGCCCGAAGCGCGGCTCTATCCCTTCGTCATCAGCCCTGACGAACTCGCCATCTCCAGCGCCGGCGGGTTTTGGGTGGACAAGGTCGGAATTCCTGCGCAGGCGCGTCCCAGTTTCGTCCTGCTCGTCGATCCCGCCACCTGCGAAACCTCCAAGATCGTGCAGGAATTCAATGCGACGTTTCCCGGCTGCCCTGTGATCGGAGGGCTGGCCAGCGGCGGTCGGGAAGCCGGCGACCACGTCCTGTTCTACGACACCGAGGTGCGCCGCGCCGGGGCGGTGGGGGTGGCGCTGACGGGCCACCTTCGGCTGGAGGCCGTCGTCGCCCCGGGCTGCCGCCCGATCGGCCAGCCCTTGGTGGTGACGAAAGCCGAGGAGCGCGTCATCTGGGAGCTGGGTGGTCGCCAGGCGTTAGAGGTACTGCGGGAGGTGTTCGTGGGGCTCTCCTCGACGGAGCAAGCCCTCGCCCAGCATGCGATTTTCATCGGACTGTGCATCAACGAGATGACACCGCGGTTTCATCCGGAGGATTTTCTCATCCGCCATCTGGCGGGCATCGATCCGCCCAGCGGGGCGATTGCGGTGGAGGACGAAGTCACCATCGGGCAGACCCTCCAGTTTCACCTGCGCGACCCGTCGATCTCGCGCGGTGAGCTGCGCCGGACGCTGCTCCGCCATGCCGGCTCCTGGTCCGAGGCAGCCCCCGCAGGGATTCTGGTCTTCGATTGCCTCGGGCGCGGCAAAGCCTTTTACGGAGCGGCGCATCAGGATCTGAAGACCATTCGGGAAGTCGTGGGTGGGCAGGCGCCGATCGGCGGCTTCTTCTGCAACGGGGAGATCGGTCCGGTGGGCGGGAGGAATTTTGTCCATGGCTACACCGCCAGCCTCGGTCTCTTCCGTCCCGCATGACGCCGTCCGTGCAGTCCATGTGGCGCTCCTGGGTGATCGTGGGCAGCCTGGTCGTGGTATGCGCGGTCATCGCATTTCACCGCGGCGGGATGCTCCGCGTGCAGGATGCTCTCACCAGCGGCGGCAAGCTGTTCCTCAGCGTGTTGCCCAATCTCGTGCTCGGGTTTGCGTTGGCAGGGTTTCTCACGGTGCTGCTCCCCAGCGAGGTGATCGTCCAATGGATGGGCCGCGGGTCCGGGTGGCGGGGCCTGTTCCTGGGGACGTTGGCGGGGACGCTGACGCCCGGCGGACCCTTTACGCATTTTCCGATCCTCGCCTCGTTCCTGACGAAGGGTGCCGGGGTGGGCCCGGTGTGCGCCTACATCGCGGCCTGGGCGCTGCTGGGGCTCAACCGCTTTCTCGTGTGGGAGCTGCCGATCCTCGGGGCGCAGGTCGCCGTGGTTCGGATCGTCGTGTCGCTGTGGGTCCCGCCTCTGGTCGGGTGGCTGGGCGGAGGCCTCTATCACATGGTGACCAAAGGATGAGCGCGGCGGTCGTCACAGAGGATGAACTCAAACGCCACATCCGCGACATCCCGGATTTTCCCAAGCAGGGCATCCTCTTTCGGGACATCACCCCCTTACTGCAGAACGGCGCGGTCTTTCATCAAGTCATGGAGCAGTTCGCGCGCCGCTATGCCTCGCAGCGTCTCGAGGCGGTTGTCGCGATTGAGTCGCGCGGGTTGATCTTCGGGGCCCCGTTGGCGGATCGCCTGGGGATCGGATTGGTGCCCGTCCGTAAAGCCGGCAAGCTGCCGCACAAGACGATCAAAGCGACCTACACCCTCGAGTATGGCGAGGGAATGTTAGAGATGCACGCCGATGGCCTGTCCGAAGGGTCGCGCGTGGTCCTGATCGACGATCTCTTGGCCACCGGCGGCACGATGGGCGCGGTGGTGAGCCTGCTGGAACATTTTCGCGCCCAGGTCGTGGAGGTGGCGTTTCTCGTCGAGTTGACGGCGCTGGGCGGCCGCCGGCAACTCGGTGCCCATCCCGTCTTCTCGCTCGTCAAGTATTAAGTATCTGGACAAAAGTTTCTTGACCCCTTTGAAACATGTTCTCGTCGAGCTTTTCACTGGTCACTAATCACTGGCCACTCACTTAGCTTGGCGGCATGTCCCCCTCCGGGGTCTTTGTGGTGCATGAGCACCACGCCTCGCGCCTGCACTTCGACTTCCGTCTGGAGATGGACGGGGTGCTGAAGTCGTGGGCGATCCCGAAAGGCCCCTCGATGAATCCCGCGGACAAGCGCCTCGCCGTCATGGTGGATGATCACCCGTTGGGGTATGGCGAGTTTGAAGGCATCATCCCGAAAGGCCGATACGGCGCGGGGGAAGTCGTCATCTGGGATCGCGGCACGTATACCGTGCTCGGGGGCACGGACCCCGCCGTTCAGCTCAAGGCCGGGTCGTTGAAATTCCGTCTGGAGGGCCAGCGGCTGCGGGGGGACTTTGCGATGGTCAAACTGAAGGGGCCTCGCACAACCGGCAAGGAGTGGTTGTTGATCAAGAAAGCCGATCAGGACGCTGACCCCTCGTTCAGACTCGAATCCGCGCTCACCCCTTCCAAGCGCAAGCAACTGAAGGCACTCGTCCCGCCGTGTGACACCTCGTAGGAATCGGTTTCGGTATCGGCCTCGGCCACGTATCGGTTTCGGAGATCGGGTTGGGTCTCGTCCTTCCCTGATGAAATCTTTTGATGTGGTTGTGCTGGGTGGAGGCATCATCGGCTGCGCCATCGCCGAGGAGCTGGCCCGACGCCAGCAACGCGTCGCCGTGGTGGAGCGGGGAGCCATCGGCGGAGAGGCTTCCAGCGCAGCCGCCGGGATCCTGTCGGCCCAGATGGACTTGCCCCGTCCCGATGTGATGTTTGACCTCTGCCAGGCGGCCCGGCGCCTGTATCCGGCGTGGGTGAAGCATCTGGAGCGTCGGTCGGGGATCGACGTCGGATTGGCCATCGAGGGCATTCTGTATCTCGCCCTGACGAGCCAGGATGAACGGCGGATGGCCTCGCGGATGCGTTGGCAGCGCGCCAAAGCGGTCCCGGTCGAGCGCTGGTCGGAGGCCGAGGTGCGGCGGCGGGAGCCGTCAGTGGATGGGCGGCTTCGCTGCGGGTTCTTCTTTCCCGCTGAAGCGCAGGTGGACAACGTCCGGTTGATGGAAGCCCTGCAGCGGACGTGCCAGCGCGACGGCGTGACGTTGTTAGAGGAGACCAGCGTTCAGCGTCTTCGCATTCAGCGACGCGCCCTTCAGGGCGTTGAAACGGATCGGGGGCTCTTGCGCGCGCCGGTGGCGATCAACTGTTTGGGCAGCTGGGCCTCGCTTGTTGAGCCGCCGCCGATCAAGCTGCCGGTCGTGCCAGCCCGTGGACAGATGCTCGCCTTTCAGGGGCCGCGGGGGCTGTTTCGCCGCGCGGTGATGTCGGAGCAGGCCTACGTGGTGCAGCGTCGGGACGGGCGGCTGATCGTGGGGTCGACCGTCGAGTTCGTCGGCTTTCGCAAGCATCTGACCCTGGAGGGCATTCGCGCGATTCTCGGAGGGCTGCGTCGGATGACGAGCGCCCTTGACCGCTGCGCGTTTGTCGATGCCTGGGCCGGCCTGCGCCCCTGCTCCACAGACACGCGCCCTATTATAGGGCAGACCGCCATCGGCGGCTTGTACCTGGCCGCCGGCCACTTCCGCCACGGCATCCTGCTCGCCCCCATCACGGCGGTCCTGCTGTCAGACGTGATCCTCCACGGCCGCTCCCCTCTCGACCTCTCCCCGTTCTCCCCCGGACGCTCGACCCTTAAATCCACGTAGTAATTCATTGTGTTGCATAAGGTTACGTAAAATCCTCCCTCTTGACAGCCGTGTACCGTCCTGCCTAGACTGAATCGTTCTTTCGTACCACCTCTGGAACACGCTCACGGGAACTCTCTCCTCACAACATGCGAAAGATTGTCGGTCTGACTGGGGTACTTGCGGCGCTGCTGATGGTCTGGCCCGCGAGAGATTGGGCCCAGGCAGCGCCCCGGCACGTCCGCGGCCAGGTGATTGTCAAATTCAGGAGCGACGGTCCCCGCGCCCTCACGCAATGCGCCCACTGCCTCCTCAAGAACCGTCAGTCTTTCGCTTCCTCCCTGGCGGATCGTTCCGATTCGATTGACCGCCTCAACCAGCGCTTCGGCGTGAAGACCGCCCGCAGCGTGTTTGTGAGTCGCGACAACCTCTCAACCATCCAAGCCCAGAGCAAGGAGCGTCAGCTTCGGGAGAAGATTCTCGTCAAGCGGCGGGGTGTGGTTCGCGGCGTTCCCGCCGCGCCTGATCTGACCAACGTCTACCTCGTGGAAGTCCCCAACTCCATCAACGTCGTCGAGGCGGTCCGAGCCTACCAGGCTGATCCTCACGTCGAGTACGCCCACCCGAATTATCTCGTGACGATCAACGCCTTTCCTCAGACGCTGCCCAACGACCCCTATGTCGATCCGGACCAGAACGGGACCTGGAGCACCGGCGCGTGGGAACAATCCTACGAGGACCTCTGGGGTCTCAAGAAAATCCAAGCCGATAAGGCCTGGGTGACCGCCCAAGGCAAAGACATCATCGTCGCGGTCATCGATACCGGCGTGGACTACAACCACGAGGACCTCGCGGCGAACATCTGGACGAACCCGCACGAAATCCCCCGCAACGGCCGAGACGATGAGGGCAACGGCTTCGTGGACGACGTGCGCGGATGGGACGCGGTGAGCTGCACGGACTACAACCAGGCCGATGAATGCATCGCCCCGAAGACCCCCGACAACGACCCTCTGGACGACAACGGGCACGGCACCCACGTGGCGGGCACGATCGCCGCGCTCGCCAACAACCGCAAAGGAATCGCCGGGGTGGCCCCGCGCGCGAGTGTGATGGCCATCAAGGCGTTCAACGCGAAGGGCTTCGGCTCCGACGCCGACTTGGCCAACGCCCTTCGCTACGCGGCTGACAACGGAGCGGCGATTCTGAACCACTCATGGAGCGGCACCGGGACATCGGCGCTCATCCAGGATGCGGTCAGCGACGCGGCCGCGAAGGGCTGCCTGAATGTGGCGGCCGCGGGCAACGACTACGGGGCTGACGCGGGCAACCTGTACCCGGCGAACATGCCGTCTGTCTTGGCGGTGGCGGCGACCGATCCCTCGGATCTGAAAGCCCTGTTCTCAAACCTCGGCTCCGTCGTCGACGTGAGCGCCCCGGGGGTGGCGGTTCTCTCGACCGTCCCGCCGGCGACATCCAGCGCGTCAAGCGTCGCGCCGGGCTACGCCAGAAACCAGGGGACGTCCATGTCGACCCCGCACGTTGCCGGGGCGGCGGCCGTGCTCATGTCGGCCGACCGCTTGGCTTCGGCGGCGGACATCCAGGGCCGGCTCATGGCCACGGCGGATCCCTTGCCTCCGGAGGCGTGGGCCGTCCGGGATCTGATGGGCACCGGCCGCATCAATCTGGCGCAGGCCATGACCGCCAGCCGGCGTCCCTTCTTCCGCGCGCGGAAGGTTCGGTGGGAAGATGCGGATGGCGACGGGTTCCTGCAGGCCGGCGAGGTCATGCGCATCATCGTGGATCTCGAAAACGTCTGGAAAGAGACCGCGGCCGTCTCGGCGACGTTGAGCATCTCGGGATCGACGATGGCGACGCTCGTGAGTGGCTCCTCAACCTTTGGGAGCATGGCGAGCGGGGCGACGAAGAACAACCAATCGAATCCGTTTCTGATGCGGATCGGCACCCTCCCCTATGCGCTCGCCTCGTTAGGGTGCGTGATCACCATCCAGGCGGACGGCTACCGGCAGACGCTGCCCTTTGAGGTGCTGTTAGGGGGATCGGCTCGCCGCCTCGCAGCCGGCGCCTCGCCCCGCATCTCGGCAGACACGGTCGTCTGGGTGGATACCCGGCACGGCAACAAGGACATCTACAGCTATCGCCTGGCGAGCCAGCAGGAGCGCCGGATGACGACGGATCCAAACGACCAGGAGGCCCCGGACATCAACGCCGACCTCATTGCCTGGGTGGACTGGCGCAACGTCAAGGACCCCAGCGGCGATCCGGTGGTCCGGACGATGGATTTAGAAGTGTACGCCTACGATCTGACCGCCCGGCGCGAGCTGCGCATCACGACCCTCCTTGGCACCCAAGGCTACCCGCGCGTCGGGGGCCGGCGCATCGTCTGGGAGGACCAGCGCTATCGTCTGGAGGGGCTCTACGGCGCCGATCTCCGGACACCGGCGGATCAGTGGGGGCGCCAAGTGGTCGCAGGGAATCACACCTATGGGAGGGATGGATTCGCCCTCGACGGGAATCGCATGGCGTTCAGGACGGCCCGTCAGGAAGTCCGCTTTCCGGGGCTCAGCGTCATTGCCGGCGATCTCTCTCTGTACGAGTTCGATGCCATCGGCGGAGGGAGCGGATCGCCGAGAGCCCTGGTGACCTCAGGGACGCTGGCCGCCCCCGACATCTCCGGCCGCAAGATCGTCTACCAGGACTCCCGCAACGGCAACTGGGATATCTACCTCTATGACTTGGACAAGCCCGCTGGACAACAGGAGATGCGGCTGACCGCCAATCCTGCCCATCAGCTCCACCCCAAGATTTCAGGCTCCCGCGTCGTGTGGATTGACAAGCGCCACGGAGGAGACGATCTCTATCTGTTCGACCTGAATCGCCCGCCAGGCCAGCAGGAGCGACGGCTGACGGCGGACGGCGCTCGCATGCCCTCGCCCCCCGACCTCTCAGGCGATGTCGTCGTCTGGGAACGCTTATCTGCGTCAGGGCTCGAACGCGAGATTTATCTCGCCTACGTGGATGGCCGTCCCAAAGACAAATAACGCCCTGACCTCTCGGTGACTCCCAACTCCTGCTCAATGCCAGGGGTGACGTGTTGTCTTGATAGTTGACAAAAAAGTCATGTTATCGTATACTCGAAAGTGAGATGATCCTTCGACTCGTTTCACTCGCTCAGGATGTCGAACCATGAAAATCACCGCCCAGGAGGAGTACGGATTGCGGTGTCTGTTGCAGCTGGCCAAATCCCCGCAGGGCCAGGTGGTGCGCGTCAGGGATATCGCGGGGAAAGAAGGGTTGTCCAGCGCCTACGTCGAGAAACTTCTTCGCCTGCTCTCGCGCTCAGGATTGGTGCATAGCGTCCGGGGATTACGAGGCGGCTACGTCTTGAACCGCCCTCCGGCGCACGTCACCCTCGGGGAAGTGGTGCGCGCGCTGGGCGGCGTGCAGACGACGGACGGCATCTGCCACCAGTATACCGGGCAACAGCGCGCCTGCGTGCACTTCACGGATTGCGGCATCCGCTCGGTCTGGTCTGGGCTGACCACCTATATTCAACGCTTCTTGGACCAGACGGCGCTCGAGAGTCTCCTGGCCAACGAATACGATACCTCGCAGGCCATTGCGGACCGCTTGCAGGGCGTGGTGACCGTGAAAGAAGGTAAAAGATGACCAACCCGTCGCTATTGATCGTTCGCGATCTGCACGTCTCCGTCGAGGGGAAAGCCATCCTCAAGGGCGTCAACCTGACGGTCAACGCCGGAGAGGTCCATGCGTTGATGGGACCCAACGGCTCCGGAAAAAGCACGCTCTCGTTTTGCCTGATGGGGCATCCGAAGTACCACGTCACCTCGGGGCAGATTCTCTACCTCGGACAGGACATGGCGGCACTCCCTCCCAACGAACGAGCGGCCGCAGGCATTTTCCTGGCGTTTCAGTACCCGACGGCCATCCCCGGCGTGACGATTGCCAACTTCCTGCGCGCGGCGCTGCGCGGCGTGCGAGGCCAGGACGTTCCGGTGAAGGAGTTTCGGCAGATTGTGAAAGCCAACCTCAACGCGCTGGGCATTGCCGAATCGTTTATGAGCCGCTACGTCAACGACGGCTTCTCCGGAGGGGAAAAGAAGCGGCTGGAGATCTTGCAGATGGCGGTCCTCGCGCCCCAGCTTGCGGTGCTGGATGAAACCGACTCCGGACTCGACATCGACGCACTGAAAACCGTGGCGGAGGGCATCAACGCGTTGCGCGCGCCTGAGCGGGGGCTCCTGCTCATCACCCACTACCAGCGCATCCTGAACTACCTCACCCCGGATGTCGTCCACGTGCTCGTCAACGGCCGCGTGGCGAGATCCGGTGGTCCCGAGTTGGCCCATGAGCTCGAAGCGAAAGGCTACGAGACGTTCCGCGATCAGGAGACGGTGACGCCGGTGGCCTCGTAACGGAGGACGGACGATGACAGTTGCCAAGCCCCAAGTCACCATCAACGACGAGTACGAGAAGCTCTACGGCTTCCACGTGCCGGAGCACTCGGTCTTTAAGGCGGAGGCCGGTCTGGACGAGCAAAAGGTCCGGCAGATCTCCGGCATGAAAGGGGAGCCGGCGTGGATGCTGGACCTGCGCCTGAAGGGGTATCGCGCCTTCCTGGCGAAACCGATGCCGGTCTGGGCGAACACGGCGTTGTTGAACAGCATCAAGTTCGCCGATATCTATTACTACCTGAAGCCCACGGAGAAGCCAGGCGCGTCGTGGGATGAGGTCCCGGCTGAAATCAAGGAAACGTTCGACCGCCTTGGGATTCCCGAGGCCGAGCGGAAATTCCTTGCCGGGGTGAGCGCACAATATGAGTCCGAGTCGGTGTACCATTCCATGCGGGAAGATTTGCAGAAGCAGGGCGTGATCTTTCTCGACATGGACACGGGTCTCAAGGAGCATCCGGAGATCATCAAGCGGTACTTCGGCACGGTGATCCCGCCCGCCGATAACAAGTTCGCGGCGCTGAATACGGCGACCTGGTCAGGCGGCTCGTTTATTTATGTGCCGAAGGGCGTCAAGGTGTCGATGCCGCTGCAGGCCTATTTCCGCATCAACGCGAAGAACATGGGGCAGTTCGAGCGCACCCTGATCATCGCCGATGAAGGATCCGAGGTGACCTATTTTGAGGGGTGCACCGCCCCCTCGTATTCGTCGGATTCGCTGCACTCAGCGGTCGTTGAGCTCATCGCGATGCCGCACGCGAAGCTGCGGTACGTCACGATTCAGAACTGGTCGAAGAACGTCTACAACCTCGTGACCAAGCGAGCCATTGCGCAGGAAGGCGCGACCGTGCAATGGCTCGACGGGAACTTAGGCAGCAAGCTCACCATGAAGTACCCCGGGGTCTACCTGATGGGCCCGGGAGCGCATGGCGAGGTGCTCTCCGTGGCGTTTGCCAACAGCGGGCAGCATCAGGATGCGGGCGCGAAGATGATCCACGCCGCGCCGGATACTTCCTCGGTCATCACCTCGAAGTCGATTTCCAAGGGGACCGGGCGCACGAGCTACCGCGGGCTGGTCAAGGTCTATCCCGGAGCGGCCAACGCCAAGTCGACGGTCCGGTGCGATGCGCTGTTGCTGAATGAAGAGTCTCGCTCCGACACCTACCCGACGATGGAGATCGACGAGAAGCAGGTCCACATCGGCCACGAGGCGACGGTCTCCAAGATCGGCGATGAGCAGCTCTTCTACGCGATGAGCCGCGGCCTCACCGAGCAGGAAGCGATGAGCATGATCGTCAACGGCTTCATTGAGCCGTTCGTGAAAGAGCTACCCCTGGAGTATTCCGTGGAGCTGAATCGCCTCGTGCAATTGGAGATGGAAGGGGCGGTCGGATAAAAACGGTGCCCAAGTGCCTGGGTGCCTGCCTGCCCCGCCGCGCGAGCCCCCGGGGCAGGCGGGGAGTGCCTGAGTGCTGATGACGGAGACGTGGAGCGAGGTCACCATTGATCGGCTTGCGAAACAGCTCAGAGAGCCGGGGTGGGTGACAGAGCTGCGGCGGACGGCGCTTGCGCGCCATCGGGAGCTGCCGTGGCCGCATCCGAGCGACGATGTCTGGCGTCGCACCGATGTGTCGCTGCTCGATCCGTCGCAGGGCTTTGTCCCAGCCGAACCGAAGCTGCTGCAAGCCGTTCCTCTCGACCACCCGCAGGTGGCACGGTCGCTGAAGCCGTTGGACGGCGAGCAGCTTGCAGCGCGCCTCAACGGCTCATGGCTGTCGCCGCCCGCACTCACCGGTGTCAACGTTCAGGAGCTCTCTGACGCCGCCAAGTCCAGCCCGGCTGTGGTGCGGAGACTCCTGGAATCGAACGGGCTGACGGATGCGGAAGAGAAATTCGCCAGCCTGAACGCCGCGTTTCACCATGATGATCTGTTCATCCAGGTGCCCGGCGGGGTGCGCGTCGAGCAGCCGGTGCGCCTTCTCCACCTCCTGTCGGTGGCGCCGAAACAGGCGGTCTTTCCCATGACGATCATCACCGTCGGGTCGGGCAGTTCGCTGACGCTGATCGACGAGTACATCAGCATCCCCGCGGGCTCGTCCGAGCCACATCTGGTCAACAGCCGCATCGAGCTGATCCTGGAGTCTGACGCCACGGTCCACTACGTGCGGTTGCAGCGCTGGGCGCCGACGGCTCGGGAGTTTCTGTTGCAGCGTGCCACGCTCTCCGGCGGGGCTCACCTGACGATGGCCAACATCAACCTCGGGGCCGCCTTGTCGAAGGCGCACATCGCCACGCGATTCACCGGCGAGCATGCCGAAAGCCGGCTCTATGGATTTGTGTTCGGGCATCACACCCAGCACATCGACCAACATACCCTGCAAGATCACCAGGCCGCCCACACCTTTTCGGATCTGCAAGTGAAGGCGGCCCTGCAGGACCAGAGCCGCATGGTGTACACCGGCTTGATCCGCATCGCCAAACGCGCCCAGCACACCAACGCCTATCAGGCCAATCACAATCTCATGCTCAGCCGCGACGCCCAGGCCGAGACGATTCCAATGCTGGAGATCCTCGCGGATGACGTGCAGTGCAAGCATGGAGCGTCCATCAGTCCGATCGATGAAGAGCAGACGTTCTACCTGATGAGCCGCGGCGTCCCGCGCGAGGCGGCGGAACGGCTCGTCGTCATGGGATTCGTGGAGCCGATCGTGCAGCAAATTCCCTTTGCGCCGTTGCAAGAACAGTTGAGGCAGGAGATTGAAGGAAGCCTCCATTGAACTGATGGCAGAGACGTGGATATCGATTGCCAAGGTGCATGAGGTTCCGGTGGGTGAGTTCAAGCCGGTTGAAGTCGCTGGCCGTCGAGTGCTCGTGTGCCATACCGAGGCGGGGTTCTCGGTAATTGACGATACGTGCACGCACGACGACGGGCCGCTCGCAGACGGCTTCCTCGACGGGACGGCGATCGAATGCCCGCGGCACGGCGCGCGATTCGATGTGACCACGGGCAAGGTGCTGTGTCTGCCCGCTGCGGTGGGCATTCGTTCGTACCCGGTTCGGGTCGAAGGGGATGAGGTCAAGGTGAGCGTGCAGTAATGCTGGACACGACGCGGATTCGGCGAGATTTTCCGATCCTGAGCCGCACCATGCACGGCAAGCCCCTCGTCTACCTGGACAACGCGGCCACGACGCAAAAACCTCGGCAGGTGATCGACGCCCTGGTCAACTACTACAGCCGCTACAACGCGAACATCCACCGGGGCCTGTACGCCTTAGCCGAGGAAGCGACAGCCGCGTACGAAGCGGTGCGTGAGCAGACGGCACAGTTCATCGGGGCACCCTCGGCTCGAGGGGTGGTGTTTACTCGGAATGCCACGGAAGGCATCAACCTCATGGCCAACGCGTGGGGGCGATCAAATCTGCGCGCGGGCGATGAGATCCTGCTGACCGAAATGGAGCACCACTCCAACCTCGTGCCGTGGCAGCTCATCGCGAGCGCCACCGGGGCGACGCTCAAGTTCATGCCGGTGACCGATGACGGTCGACTCGATCTGACCGTCTTGCCGAAGCTCCTGAGCCCGCGTACCAAAGTGGTGTCGGTGACGTTGATGTCGAATGTCCTGGGGACCATCGTGCCGGTCCAGGAGATCGCCGAAGCCGCGCATCGCTATCGCGCCCTTGTCGTCATCGATGGGGCGCAGGGCGTCCCGCATCTGCCGGTCAATGTCCAGCAGCTGGGCTGCGACGTCTTGGTCTTCTCGGCCCACAAGATGCTGGGGCCGACCGGGGTGGGGGTCGTGTGGGCGAGGGAAGAGCTCTTGGAATCGATGGATCCCTTCCTCGGCGGCGGAGAGATGATCTCGGATGTGCAGTGGACCTCCTCGACCTGGAATGAGGTGCCCTGGAAGTTTGAGGCCGGCACGCCGAACATCGCGGGAGTGATTGCCTTCGGGGAGGCCTTGACGTACCTGAGCCGGCTGGGCATGGAGCAGGTGCGCGCCCATGAGATCGCCCTCACCGCCTATGCCCTCAAGCGGCTTTCGTCGCTTGACCGGATCGCCGTCTACGGGCCGAGGGACGCGGCTGCGCGCGGGGCGGCGGTATCCTTCAATCTCGAGGGCTTGCATCCGCATGACGTGGGCACCGTCCTGGACATGGAAGGGGTCGCCATTCGCGCGGGGCATCACTGCGCCAAGCCGTTGATGCGCCGGCTGGGGGTGGCGGCGACCGCGCGGGCCAGCTTCTACCTCTATAATACGCAGGATGAGGTGGACCAGTTGGTGGATGCGTTAGGGGTGGCACGCAAGTTCTTTGATCGTCCCCGCGCCGCCTCGAGCGTGCGAGAGAAAGTCCGGCCATGATTGAGCAGCTGGATGAGCTCTATCGGGACGTGATCCTGGACCACTTCAAGAATCCGCATCGCAAGGGGGAGCTGCCGAACGCCCAGATCAAAGCGGAAGGGGCCAACCCGCTGTGCGGGGACGAGCTCACCTTTTATCTGACGCTGGCCGACGGTAAAATCGGACACGCGCGATTTACCGGCAAAGGCTGTGCCATCAGCCAGGCCTCCGCCTCGATGCTGGCCGAGCAGTTGGAAGGCAAGACGGTGAAGGAAGTCGCTCGCCTCATCGAGACGATGAAAAAGTTGATGCGGGGCGAGGCGCCGGATGAGTCGGTCGATCTGGGCGACTTGGAGTCCCTGGCTGGCGTGCGGAAGTTTCCTGTCCGGGTGAAGTGCGCGGCGCTTGCATGGAACATCGTGGAGCAGGGACTTCAGAACGGGGTGAGGATGTGATGGCGGTCACTGAGCAGCAGGTGATGGAAGCGATCAAGCCGATCGAAGATCCGGAGCTGCATCTGGGGATTGTGGATCTGGGATTGATCTACGGAGCGGAGATCAATCCCCAACCGGAAGGGGATGACGTGAAGCTGACGATGACGTTTACGTCGCCCTTCTGCCCGTACGGACCGCAGCTCAAGGCGATGGTTCAGCGTAACCTCGCGTCGTTGCCTGGGGTCAAGAACGCGGCGGTCAACATCGTCTTCACGCCGCCCTGGGATCCCCGCACGATGGCCTCCGAGGATTGCAAGATTGCGCTCGGCATCGGCGGGTGGGAGGAAGAGGAAGGTCAAGGGCCTGGAGGCGACATTGAAAGCCAGCGCTGACGTGTTGACTCAGCGGACATCTAGGAAACCGATCGGGCAGCCTCTCTTGAGTCTGATCGGCCGCACCCCGCTGCTGTCCCTCGCGCATCTTGAACGCGAGACGCCGGGGGTCACGCTGCTGGCGAAAGCCGAGTGGTTCAATCCAGGAGGTTCAGTCAAGGACCGGGCGGCGGCCTCCATCATCCATGAGGCCGAGGCCCGCGGGCTGATTCATACAGGCGTGACGCTGCTCGACGCCACCTCCGGCAACACCGGGATCGCGTACGCCATGATCAGCGCCGCCAAAGGCTACCGTCTGCGGCTCTGCATCCCAACCAACGCGAATCCGCAAGTCCTCTCGCTCTTGCGCGCCTACGGAGCCGAGCTGACGCTGACCGATCCCATGCAAGGCTCCGATGGGGCGATCCGCGAGGCGCGGCGGCTCGCCCGCAGTCACTCCGGCGAGTTCCTCTACCTGGACCAGTACAACAATCCGGCGAACTGGCAAGCGCACTACGACACGACCGCGGTGGAGATCTGGGAGCAGACGAAGCGCGCGGTGACCCACTTCGTCGCGGGGCTCGGGACGACCGGCACGTTTACCGGCACCAGCCGTCGCTTGCAGGTATTCAACCCCACGCTCCGCGCCATCGCCGTCCAGCCGGCTGGCGGCCTGCACGGGCTGGAAGGGCTCAAGCATTTGGATTCAGCCATCGTGCCGGGCATCTACGATCCGCAGCTGCCCGATGAGACCGTCTTCGTCTCCACGGAGGAAGCCTACGACGTCCTTCAGCGTCTGACGAACGAGGAGGGAGTGCTCGTCGGACCGTCCTCAGGGGCGGCGCTCGCCGCGAGCCTGCGCGTGGCCAAAACCCTCTCAGCCACGCGCACCCCTGCCGTCATCGTCATGATCTTTCCTGATTCCGGCCACCGCTACTTACGCGAAGGTCTCTTCGGCTCGTCCCACGATCGCGTCCTCTCCTCGTAGGGTGTTGGTCAAGTTTGGCAGGGCCGCCGCTGCGCCTTCCCCACCGTTTTGCTTCGTTTTTGCGAAGCAAAACGAAGCCGTGGGGACGGCGGGAGCCCTGGCTCCGCGTCACCCGTCACACCTGACTATTGCCCCTCGTGTTGCTTTGCTTGATCAGGCGCATCGTTTCTGGTAGCATTAGCGTGACAATTGAGTGTATCGATAAGGGTCCGGGCAGCTTTGCCCGGAGGATTCCTCTAGTGGTCGGGCCGCCACCTAGCGTTCGCTGGATGGCGGTTTTTGTTTTTGCGCTTCCCATCAAGGAGGTATTATGATGCGTGACCCCGCGAATTGGTTTGTGCTCATTGTCGTTGGCGGCTTCCTGTATTTCGTTGCCTACGTAGTCATCAAAAGCCGCCAGGAAGAGCGGAAGAATAAGAAAGAGGGCCATGATCGGTGACCTCGTATCGGCGAAGCGGGATTGGCTGTGGTATATCGCTGGCATCTTACTGACCCCGCTACTACTGGCACGCCTTGGCCTCACGGCTACTCAAACGCTCGCCGTCGGAGGCTTCTGCGTGGTTCTGTACGGCGCCATCTTCTTCTGGCGCCAGCGACTGGCGTTCGCATGCTTCGGCATCGCGGGCCTCTTGGCTGCCGGGCTGTTGGATGTCCCGCACTTCGTCGAGTTCGCCGGGTTGGACATCATCGCATTTCTTCTAGCCATGATGATGGTGATCGGGTTCATGGAGGAGAAGCTGTTCTTCGAGCATCTCATCGAGCGCCTGCTCAAGCTCGTCGGCCCGCATCCCCAACGGATCATGGTGGCGATGATGGTGATGGCCGCGGTGTCCGCGGCACTCGTGGATGAAGTGACCTCGATTCTCTTCATCACCGCCGCGATGCTCAACCTGCTCGGCCGCGCCCGCGTGAATCCCATTCCCTTCATCATGATGCTCGTCTTTGCGACGAACGTCGGCTCAAGTGCCACCGTCGTCGGCAACCCGGTCGGCGTCATCATTGCGCTGCGCAGCGGCCTGACGTTCTCGGACTTCCTGCGCTGGGCGACACCCATCTCGGCACTGTGCCTGGCCATCACGATCCCGATCTGTTTGAAAATCTTCGCCAAAGACATTGATGCGCTTCAGGGTGTCTTGACGGGTCGGCGCGGCGAGGAGCACATCGAGCACGTCGTGGCCGATGATCGGCTGGCGAGGAAAGGCGTACGGCAAAGCGGCTGGCTCTTCGGCGGCGTCGTGGCGGGACTCGTGCTCCATCACCCCATCGAGTACTGGCTGCACTTGCCGGCCAACACGATGCTGTTGGGCGTTGCGCTGCTTGGTGCCGGAGCGGCCTTGATGATGAGCGGCGAGCAGGCCCGCCCGTTGGTCGAGAAGCGGGTGGACTGGTGGACGTTGACGTTCTTCCTCTTTCTGTTCGCCTCCGTCGGGACACTGAAGCAGACCGGTGTCACCGGCGTGCTGGCTGAGCGCATCGTCGCGCTCTCTGGCGGCAGCGTCCCGATCCTCACGACGCTCTTTGCCTGGAGCTCGGGGGCTTTAACCGCCGTGATGGATAACGTGCTGGCGGTGGCGACGTTTGTCCCCATCGTCAACGATGTGGCTGCGCAGGGGCTACCGACCTTTCCGCTCTGGTGGGCCATGCTGTTTGGTTCAACGCTGCTGGGGAATCTGACGCTCATCGGATCGACCGCCAATATCGTGGCCGCAGGCGTGCTGGAACGGCGCAAGCTTGGGGAGATCGCGTTTGTCCAATGGATCAAAGCGGGCGCGCTCGTGGCCATCCCAACACTCCTGCTTGCCAACCTGCTGCTCTTGGCGCAGCTGTCCCTGATGCCGCACTGAAGGCGATTGCCAGCCATCCATGCGGATTACCCTCAGACTCATTCTTGCACTTGTCCTGGCAGCCGCGGCCGTGGTCTTTATCTCGACCGGCTTCCAGGCCCGACAGGAGCAGGTCCGTCTCGAAGAGGAGTTGGAGCGACGAGCCAGCGTTCTAGCTGAGAGCCTCCAGGAGTCGGCTGAGCCGCTTGTCGCAAGTGAGAATCTGGAGGGATTACGACGCCTCGTCCAGCGGTTTGGAGACCGCGAACGCCTGGCGGGGATCGTCGTGTATGCGAGCGACGGCCAGCCGCTTGCCATCACGGCCAGCCTTCCGGCTCGCTTTCAGGAACTGCCGGAGATAGCTCGTGAGGCGGTACAGACGGACCAGGGGCGAGACGCGTTCCTTGTCGTGGGTCAACAGCGATGGCACCTGGAGGTCTTGCCGCTCCATCGTGCCGGTCAGGTTGGCGGAGCGCTCCTGCTCGTTCACGACGCCAGCTACATCGACGTACAGCGCAACGGGCTGTGGCGTCAAAACTTTGTGCGCCTCCTCTTCCACGTCCTGTTGATCTCGTTGATCACCCTCCTCATCGTCCAGTGGAACCTCCTGCGGCCTCTCTCGAAGACCATCGAGTGGATCAGGCGCCTGCGAACCGGTGAACTTTCTGAGCACGAATCCTTGCCGAAGGGGGAGCTGTTTGGACCATTGGCCCGCGAGGTCACCCATATGGCCAAGAGCCTCACGGTGGCCCGCGCTGCTGCTGAAGAGGAGGCCAAGCTGCGCCATGCCGGGGAATCGCACTGGACGGCGGAGCGGCTCAAGGAGCACGTCCGGTCCGTCCTCCAGGGCCGTGCGCTGGTCGTCGTCGCGAATCGGGAACCATACGTGCACATCCGCGAGGGCCGGCAGATTCGTTGGGTAATGCCGGCCAGCGGGTTGGTGACGGCGGTGGAACCGATCCTGCGGGCCTGCGGCGGGACCTGGATCGCCCACGGGTCGGGCGATGCGGACCGGGAAACCGCCGATGCGCACGGCAAGCTCAAGGTGCCGCCGGAGACCCCGTCGTACACGCTGAAGCGCGTCTGGTTGACGAAAGAAGAAGAGGATGGGTATTACTACTGCTTTGCGAATGAAGGACTCTGGCCGCTGTGTCATATTGCGCATACGCGCCCGATCTTCAAAGCCGATGCCTGGGCGGAGTACCAACGGGTCAACGCCAAGTTCGCCGCGGCGGTTCTGGAAGAGCTGGAGGGAACCGAGCACCCCTGTGTGCTGATCCAGGACTACCATTTTGCCCTCTTGCCCCGGCTCATCAAAGCCAGGCGGCCCGATGCCATGGTCGCCCTGTTTTGGCACATCCCCTGGCCGAACCCGGAAGCCTTCGCCATTTGCCCGTGGGCGCGCGACCTGCTCGACGGCATGTTGGGGGCGGATCTCCTCGGCTTTCACATTCAGTTCCACTGCAATAACTTCCTCGATACGGTGGATCGTCTCGTGGAGTCGCGCATCGACTGGGAGCGGTTTGCGGTCAATCGGCATGAGCAGACGACCCTGGTCAAGCCGTTTCCAATCAGCATTGCGGCAGAGGAGATGAACGAGCCATACACTGGAGGAGCGCGCCCCGCCACCTCCACCATCAGAGAAAACCTGCTGAAGGGACTGGGCGTCACCGCCTCCTACCTGGGTGTGGGCGTGGACCGGATCGACTACACGAAGGGGATCGGGGAACGGTTCCGGGCCATCGAGCGGTTCCTGGAACAGCACAAAGAGTTCCAGGGCCAATTTACCTTTGTGGAGCTTGGAGCCCCGAGCCGGACGCTGATCAAGCGGTATCATGATCTCGGTGCGGAGTTGGATGCCGAAGCAGACCGCATCAACCGACGGTTTCAGACCCGCACCTGGAAACCGATCATCTTCCTGAAGAAGCACCACAGCCACGCCGAGATCGCGCCCTTCTATCAAGCCGCCAACCTTTGCTTGGTCACCTCGCTCCACGATGGCATGAATCTCGTCGCCAAGGAGTTTATTGCCGCGCGGACGGACGGACAGGGAGTGCTGATCCTCAGCGGGCTGACCGGAGCGTCCCGTGAGCTGCACGATGCCCTGATCGTAAATCCGTACGATATTGACCAGACGGCAGACGCCATCCATGTGGCGCTCACCATGGGTGAAGCCGAGCAACGAGCCAGGATGGAGCGCATGCGTCAGACGATCCACGAGCGGAACATCTACCGGTGGGCCGCCGATCTCGTCAGCGAACTGGCCCGGCTACGCCCGGCACGGGAGCCCAAGGTTTCGCCGGCTGCACCCCAAGCCGTATGAGGCCACTTGGCAACGCGTGGCCACGCCTGCGACGTCAACTGCAGGCTGCCAGGTACGTCTGTCTGTTTCTGGATTTCGACGGGACCCTGGCCCCTCTTGCGGAGCATCCCTCAAAGGCTCGCATGCCGGATCGTGCGCGAGCTCTCCTGAAGCAACTCAGGAACACGCCCCGCGTGTCCGTCGGCATCGTCAGCGGCAGGCGACTACAGGATCTTAAGCGCTGCGTCTGCGTCAGAGGCCTCTCCTACATCGGCAATCACGGCTTGGAAGCCGAGGGGCCCTATGGCCGCTATCTCCATCCGCTAGCTCGCCGCAGCCGCCCGCTCTTGAAACAGCTCGCCCGGAAGCTGCGACGCGCCGTCGAGCTGATCCCTGGTGCCTGGGTCGAGGATAAGGAGCTGACACTCTCCGTGCACTACCGTCGGGTCAGCATCACGCATCGTCCTGTGCTGCGGCGGAATTTCCGCAACGCCATGCAGCCATATGAAGACAAACGACACGTTCGAGTCTGCCGCGGCAAGGCGATCTGGGAAATCCGTCCCGATATCCGGTGGCATAAGGGCCTGGCAATCCGGTGGGCGCTGCGGCGAATGCACGCGAACCGCAGCACTTTGGTCATCTGCCTTGGGGATGACCGAACAGACGAAGATGCCTTCCACGTCGTCAATCATCATGGCGGCCTCTCCATCTTCGTGGGTCGGCGGAGCACGCGAACCGCAGCGCGTTATTGGCTGAAAAACCCGCGTGAAGTCCAGAAGTGGTTAGCGGACCTCTGCCATGCCTGCCAGCCGCTCAACGCCACGGAAGGAGGTGCATGATGGATTGGTCGCATCTGATTGTGGATCCGTTGCGGCTGTTGCTCGCGCAGCTCGAACTGGTCATCCCGAAGGTGCTTGGCGCTCTGCTCATCCTTGGGGTGGGCTGGACCGTCGCCAACGTGTTCCGGATGGTGACGGTCCGAGCGCTCCGTGCCATCGGGCTCGAGCGACTCGCAGAGAAGGCGAAGCTCAGCGAGGCGC
This sequence comes from Candidatus Aquivivens invisus, assembly GCA_001804415.1. Taxonomy (GTDB): domain Bacteria; phylum Omnitrophota; class Gorgyraeia; order Aquiviventales; family Aquiviventaceae; genus Aquivivens; species Aquivivens invisus. The sequence goes on along the minus strand of MHGA01000046.1, from coordinate 13,536 downwards.
TCCACCGAGGAGCGATTCGGCTGACCGTGGTGGAGCTCCTGGGCCAACTCGTCTACTGGCTGCTCATGATGGCGTCGGTCATGGTGGCGCTGCAGTTTGTGGGCATTGCCGCTGCGGCGGATTGGCTGACGCAATTCGGCGCATTCCTCCCGCGGATCATTATGAGCATCGTGGTGTTTCTGTTCGGGATGTTGTTGGCCTCGTTCCTCGGGGCGACGGTGCGCGCGGCCAGTCTCAATGCGGGGTTTCCTCAAGGCCACCTAGCAGGCCAGGCGGTCTATACCATTGTGCTGTTGGTCACGGTCATCGTCGCCTTGGAGCAACTCCACGTGGTGACGAGGACCATCGAGGTGGCTCTCTACATCCTCATGGCGACCTTTGGGTTGGCGTTCGCTCTCGCGTTGGGCTTGGGCTCGCAAGGGCTCGTGAAGCGGTTTCTGGAGGAGATGCTCTGGGAGAAATGGAAATCCTCCAAAGGGCCATGACCCAGCCCTCCGCCTTGGTAGAAGCGAAGACCCCGTTTCGCTTCTACACGAGCTTCGTGCTGCAGAAGGCGACCGGGCTGCGCGCAGCCACCTTGCCGCAGCTGGTGGCGCTTCTGCGGAAAGTTCCTGACGGATGCATCTACTACCACACCCACTATTTTCTCCTGACGCACCACTACCTGACTCCTGAGCCGCCGAACGATTTCGCCTATTGGGTGACAGGGGTGCTCGGCGAGGAAAGGCTGGGAGAACTGCTGGCTGGCATCGACATCATGGAGCACTCCGCCCTCCAGAGTCTTCGAGAAGCCCTGGTGGGCACCATCGAGGACTATCTCAGCAGTACTCCAACGGCTACATTGAGATTCGCCTCAGAGGGGGAAGAGTTCTTCTTCGTCAAGTCGGTGCGCATCGTCATGCCCACGTCGCACGAGGCTTCCACACTAGTTGAGTTCGCCGAGGCCCTGTCACGTGTCAGCATCCATTCCCTGTACTTCCATGTCTTCGACGCTCGGTTGCGCGTCGGACGGCCCACCAATGATTTCGCCATCTGGCTGGATGAGCACCTGGGCCTCAAGGATCTCGCGGAGCATGTTGCCAACCTCGACCCCTACGCGCATACGCTGGAAACCCTTCGATCATTAGTGCTTTCACTGGTGAAACAGGAATTGGATCGCCAAGGAACGACGCATGCCAAGCCTGGTTGATTACGCCCCCATTGTGGGTGATAGCACCATTGAGGAGTTGCGCGGGTTGGGCAAGCGTATGGCGGGTCAGCGCGTGGCGATGGTTAACTCCACTCGGGTGGGCGGCGGTGTCGCGGAAATCCTCGACCGTATGGTGCCGCTGTTGGAGGAGTTGGGACTCCGCGTGCGGTGGGAGGTGGTCGAGGGTTCCGAGCCGTTCTACCGAGTGACCAAAGCATTCCATAATGCGCTGCACGGCAAGCAAGAGGCAATCGCCCCGGAGATGTTTCAGCTGTTCCTTGACGTCGGACGACAGAACGCTGAGCGTCTGGTGCTGGACGACGACATTGTGTTCATCCACGATCCGCAACCCATCACCTTGGTCGAACAACGCCGTCCAGGTCAGACCTCTCGCTGGATCTGGCGGTGCCATGTGGATGTGTCACGCCCGCACCAGGGGGTCTGGAAATTCCTCCAGCCGTTTATCCTCAAATTCGACGCGGCGGTGTACTCATCCTCCGCTTTCGCCCAGCAAATGCCGATGGAGCAGGTGCTCATTGCGCCCTCCATCGATCCGCTTAGTGACAAGAACCGCGATCTAGCCCCTGAAGAAATCGACGCTATCCTTAAGCGACTTGGCATTCCTCGGGATCGGCCGATCATCACGCAGGTATCGCGGTTTGACTACCTCAAAGACCCCCTGGGGGTGATCGAAGCGTTCCGACGGGTCCGCAAGTCGATCAAATGCCGGTTGGTGTTGGCCGGCGGGCCCGCGAGCGATGACCCTGAAGGCGAAGAGGTGTTGAACCGCGCGCGCGAAGCGGCCAAAGGCAACCCCGACATCCACCTCCTGATGCTGCCGCCGAATAGCAATATCGAAATCAATGCCTTGCAGCGAACCTCAGCGGTGGTCGTGCAGAAATCTATTCGGGAAGGATTCGGGCTGACGGTCTCCGAGGCGCTGTGGAAAGCTCGACCTGTCGTGGCCTCAGCCGTAGGTGGTATCCCACTGCAGGTGAAACATCGCTACAGCGGCCTGCTGGTACACAGCGTGGAAGGAGCCGCCTACGCCATCAAGCAGCTCCTCAGCAATCCAGACTATGCGAAACGGCTTGGTGAAAATGGCCGGGAACATGTCCGGCAGAACTTCCTCCTCACCCGCCATCTACGGGATTATCTCTTGATGTTTCTGACACTTGGGGTTGCGGAGGAGATGGTGTACCTGAATGGCCACTGAGGGCGCCTATCGGACCTCCCCGATCAACTCCTGGAACCGGGTTTTCTGATCCATAACGTCTTCCAAGTGGGCGATGGGCCGAAGCACGCGCTCACTGACCACAGGCCGGCGGTTCATTTTGGGCATGGCCAGGATGCGCTCCTGGATCTCGGGGGCCAGACGAAGCATCCACATGACCTGCGTAACTCGGACCCGGCTGATGCCCTCCTGGCGAGCGATGTCGGCTTGGTTTTTGGCCTGGCCGGACGCAAGGAGGGCCTGCCACTCGAGGGCCTTGCAGAGGAACTCGACCGCCCTGGGTATTCTTGGCACCCTGGGCGGCTTGTCTACCTGCCGCGTCGACGGCGTAGACAGGGGCTTGCCCCGGGGTGGCAGGATGGCGCTCATGACCTGGTTGGCGGACACCCGGCGCGTCAGGGTGCCGATATTGCCGTTCTCAAAGGCTCCCTTCGGCCCCAGCGCGATCTCAACGGTCTGTTCCCGCTAGGCGGCCACGGCGCCATTGCAACAGACCATTACCCCTCGTAGTCAGCCGCCGCCGTTTTTGCTACACTACCGTTGATGCTTTCCGCCATCATCAGCTTGGCGATCGCCATCAGTCTTACGGGATGCGCGCAGACGCGCCTCTCGCATGAGCCGGGGTTGGTCAGCCGCCTTGCGCGACCGCAGCCCGCCCTGAAGGAACCCTCAGCCCCAACCCTCTTTGTCGTCTTGCATACCCGCTATCTCGAGTTCGACAAGCCTGCTGACCCCTCCGTGGCCAAGTGGTGGTCCAAGCACAAAGTCCGTCACCAGCTGGAGGACGTGATCGGCGAATTTCCTTTCTTGCGCCTCGCCTCCCCGGAGGCCCCCACGTCCCCTCCGCGACTCCTGATCGAGGCCACCCATGCCCTCCGGGGACACAAAACGCTCAACGCGCTGAGCCGGATGACGCATGGCCTCATTCCCTCCTCGGCCACCGGGTGCATCGAGCTCGACGCCACGCTCTCTCGGGACGGTCAACCCCTGAAGCGCTATGAGGCGGTGGGCCGTTACCGCCTGAGGCGCCATCTGATCTTCTTCGCCATGCCGTTCCTCTGGGGCTACAAGGTCCCTGCCGCCACGATGGAAGACACGTTTCGGGATCTCTTCCTCCAAGTCCAGCAGGACCTGCCCACACTCTTCCCGGCATCCGGGGGTGCGACGTGAGACGGGCGGGGTGGGTGGGGAGTGTTGGCGGGTGGCTGACGGCGCTGCTCATCAGCGGATGCGCGTCGACCGTCAAGGAAATCCGCCGTCATCCCCAACAGGAGCGCTTGGATCGCATCCTGGCGGCGGTGTTGCCCCACACGAGCGATCCGACGATCCACTATTGGCTCCGCGTCTCGGAGGCATCCTCGCATCCGGTCGGGCTGGCGGCGCTGCCGCAACGTCACGTGTATCTGGCCGAGCCGCTGGTGCAGGAGGCGGATGAGGCGATCTTGGCCGCGCTGGTGGCGCATGGTGTGGCCCATCACCGGTTGCACCACTACGCGCAGCGCAACGCCATCAACGTCGTCCAGCGAGGAGCGTTTAAGGCGGGCGGGTTCTTTGTCCCGGGCCTCGGTCACGGCCACTACCTCGGCGGGCCGTTGCTGGAAGTCGCCCTGAGCGCAGGCCAGGAACCTCAGGCCGATGCGAAAACCGTCGCCTACCTTCGAGGCATGGGCTACGCGCAGGATGATCTCCTCCATGCCCTGGAGTGGCTCGAGACGAACGGCTATAGCGAGCTCGTTGGGCACGTGAGGGCCCAAGGGGCGGATTTCACCAATCGGATTGATTCCCTCCGTCGCCATCCGGTGCCTCAGGCTCACTCAGGCGCCGCCGATTCCCCGTAAACCTCCGGTAAACCTTTTGGTGTCCCCTGTCGTCTAAATGGGCAGAAAGGGGGAGACGACCATGAAGAGAACCCTGGTGTGGATCGCGGTGCTTGGGGTGCTTGTCTTGCCGACCGTCGCCTTCTCAGAAGAAGCCTCTGAGCGGGTCGTGAAGGACGATTGGGGCAAGGGGCGTCATGAGGAAATCCAGCGGCTGCGCCAACTGAAAGAGAAGGACCCGGAAGCCTTCAAGCAAGCGGTTCAAGAAAAGAAGACCGCGCTGCGCGAGCGCTTGGCCCATCTGAAAGAGACCAACCCGGAAGCCTACGGACGGACGATCGAGAAGCTCAAGCACAAACGGCAGGAGCGTCTGGAATGGATGAAGACGCATCGGCCTGAAGCGTTTGAGAGGCTCGTGGAGCAGCGCCGCGAGCATGTGGAGAACCGCCTGGAGGAATTGAAAACCACGCATCCGGCGCGTTACCAGGAACTGATGGAACGGCGTGACGCGCGGCGTCGAGCCGACGGAGAACGGCCGCACGAGCGCGCGCATGAGCGTCTCGAGCAGCGCCATGAAGGCGTCCATGAGCGTCTGGAAGGTTCGCCGGAGGACGTCCCGGCCCCTGCCAGGGAACAACGGCACCACAAGGCTCATGAGCGGCTTCGGGACACGCACGAGGACGTCCACGATCGGCTCGAGGATCGCGCGGATCGTCGAGAAGATCGTCGGGACCGCCGGGAAGATCTCGGGGACCGACGCGAAGACGTGCGCGATCGGGCGGAAGACCGATGGGATCGGCGTGAAGACCGCGATGACCGCCGACATGACGGCGGGGTGCGGGATCGCCGCGAAGACGTGCGCGATCGGGCGGAGGACGTCCGGGACCGTCGGGAGGACCACGTCGACCGTCGAGAGGACCGCATCGACCGGCGGGAAGATCGACGGGATCATCGAGAGAACGTCCGGGACCGTCGGGAGGACCATCGCGACCAGGGGGTGCGTGACCACGGCCGCGGGGAAGGCCGCGGTGGGGTGGGGCAAGGAGGCGAGCATCGCGCGCCGCACGCGCCGGCTGTTCGGCAAGGTCCTCCGAGCGGGGGATCTCGAGGCGGGGGTCGCCGGGGCGGGGGCCGTCCCTAAGCCGGGCTATGCTATACTCGTCCCGATACCCCAATGGCCACCGATACCGAGATCATCGAATCGGTCCTGGAGGGCGAGGTGGACCGCTACGCGGAGCTGGTCACCCGCTATCAATCTGCGGCGTGGCAGGTGGCCTTCGGCCTCGTGGGGAACTGGGAGGATGCGAAGGATTGTTCCCAAAACGGATTCGTCAAGGCCTATCAGCATCTCCAGGCCTTTCGGCGTGAGGCGAAGTTTTCCACGTGGCTCTATCGGATCGTCGTCAATGAATGCAAAGATTTTCTCAAGCGACGCCAACGCACCCCGCAGGCGATCAGTCTGCTGCCGGATCCTGAGGCCGATGGATTCGTGCTCTTTGACGTCGTGGACCCGGCAAAAGACTCCGGCCAGCTGGCCGTGGATCACGAGCTGGCCAGGCAGGTGAGCGTGGCCGTCAGGGCGTTGCCTTTGCAACAGCGCACGGCGTTCGTCCTGCATCACCTGCAGGGCCTGTCGATTGAAGAGGCGTCGGGGGTGATGCGATGCCGGATCGGGACCGTCAAAGCCCATCTCTTTCGGGCCTGCGAGCACCTGCGCAGTCGCTTAACACCCTATGTGACCGGAGGGATCACACGATGAACCGCAACACCTTTCATGACTGGTTGACGGGGTGGCTCGGGACACATCCTCTACGGATGCCAGACGCCACGTCGCCAGACTATACGAAACATGTCATGACGCGCATTCGCCGCGCCTCCGAGCCGAAGCGCTCCGCGTTCTTCGAGTCGTTCGCCAGCCTGACGAGCTGGGTGGTTCAACCCCTCCCGGCGTTGGTGATGGGGGCCGTGGCCGCGTTGATGATTGGTGTCACGCTCACGCAACACCACCGCGGGCTGCGGGTCGTCGCTGAAGTGGGCGACGAGGAGCGCTGGATCGAGGAGACCCTCGAGTTGCTCGATGAAGTCGAAGAAGTGCCGGAGGATCCCACGGACGATTCCCAAGCGAGTGAAGATGTGTGGCAAGAACTTCAAGAGCTCGACGAAGCCGAGTGGTCGCTGGGGAGCGCTTGACAAACAATTGGGACGGGCGTATAGTCCTCCCCCATGAAACCTGCCAACCTGAACGTCCTCGCCTCCCTCGTCCTGTTGTTTGGGTTTCCGTTGGTGTCGGACAGCAGGCTCGTCGAGGCGGAGGAACCGTCAGCCCAGGAACCGGCCGAGAGGCTCGCCATTGCGGAGAATATGGCGGTTCAGATGGAGTACGCGCTCACGGCCGACGGCCAGGCGGTCGATGCGAGTCCTGCAGGAGAACCGTTTCGCTACACCCATGGCCGGGGACAGATTATCCCGGGGCTGGAGCGCCAGTTGGCCGGCCTGCACGTGGGTGATGCCAGAGAGATCACGGTGAGCCCGGAGGAAGGCTATGGCCCGGTCGATCCCGAGGCCGTCGTCGAAATCCCCCGCGAGCAGCTCCCCGCCACGGTCACGCCGGAAGCCGGCATGAGCTTGAGCGGGGTGGATCCGGAAGGCCGGCCATTCCGCGCGCGGATCAAAGAGCTCCGCGACACCACGGTCACCTTGGACCTCAACCATCCCCTCGCCGGCAAGACCTTGCTGTTCAAAGTGAACATCGTGGATATCGCGCCCTCCCCCTAGCGCGATCAAGTCCCACCGTGGTGACCGCGCGTTATAAGCCGCTCCTCTCCCGTTTCTTTGATCCGCTGGCCAAATCGCTGAGTCGCCTCGGGGTCAGCCCATCGGTCGTGACGCTCGCCGGGCTCGTCCTCGTCTTCGCGAGCTGCCTCTACGTCCTCCTCACCAAACATCTCCTGGTGTTTTGCGGGTTGCTGACGATCGCGGGACTGTTCGATGTCCTGGACGGGGCGGTGGCTCGGGCCAGCGGCCGGGTCACGAAGTTCGGGGCGTATCTGGACGCCGTGTGCGACCGCTACGTGGAAGCCGCCGTGGTGCTCAGCGTGGCGGTGGTGACCGGCTATTGGCTGCTCTCCATGGTGGTGATCATCGGCGCGCTGCTGACGAGCTACGCCAAAGCCCGCGCCGCGATGGAAGTGCCGATTGCGAACGCCGAGTGGCCCGATCTGATGGAGCGGGGCGAACGGTCAATCGTCTTCGGGGTCGGTCTCGTGGCGAGCCAGCTCGTTGCGTGGCGTCCCGGCGGGCACGATCTCTACTGGTGGACGCTGCTCCTGCTTGGGGTCCTGACGCACGCCACGGCCCTCCAGCGGATGGCGCGGGCCCGCCGCCTGATTCGTCTGCGCAGCTAAGGGGTGGCGGGGGATGCGGCTGGCCCGGCGGATTCAGCTGCCGGTTCAGGCTTGGGGAGGAACGCGTCCGGTGTGGTGGCGAGGATCTCATTGATCGGCTCAGGCAGCTCGACGACGGCGCGGCGGCCGGTCATCAGGCCATAGCGAGTGGTTCCCGCCTCGATGGTATCGCCGACCGAGAGCCTCTGCGGATTCGAGTCGCCTGCCAGCCAAACCTGAATGGTTCCCTTGGCAGGTTCCAGGCCATACCGCGCGAGGTCCTGAAGCGACCGAGGCCCCGCCATCGGCGGGGCTGCCGAGGGAGTGTCGGCAGCCGATGGGCTGCCGACCTGTTCGTCGACAAAGCGCGTGAGCTTGAGGTCGCGGACCTTCCAGAGAAATTCCTCGACGGCGGCTCCGTCAAGCGCCTCTCCTGTTGACGTCTTCCATTGATCGTCCTGACGCTCCACCGACCAGCTCGTTCCTTCCCATGTCAGGTGTAGTGTCTGCACCTGGCTGGCGAAGAACTCAAAGCAGGCGCGCGAACGAAGCGCCTGGGGATCGCGCAGGAGCTCCTCAACCTTCGAGCTCGCCACCGCCAAGACCGTCGGCTCATCCAAGCGCATGGCAGCGCGCTGCTGGTCGTTGTCTTCCGTGACCTGACCGATCGCCAGCTCCAGCGGGGGGGAGCCTTCCTTGACGGCCATGGTGATGGTCGCATAGGGAGCCTCCAGGCCGAACCGCGCCCGATCGCCCTCCGTGAACTCCTCCGCGAGAAACCGTTCCGCGCGGAGCCCTCTCAGGGCGCTGAAGATCGTGGAGGCCTCGGCGCTGTCGGCGAGATCCTCCACCGGCTGCGTGAGCCGCCATCGATCGGCTTGGGAGGGCGAGGAAGGCTCTGAGATTCTCTCGAGGGTGTAGGAGGAGGCCGGGGACGCCACCGTGATGCGGCGCACCTCCGCCGCCGTGGCCTCGACCAGGTCATGGGATCGAAACGCCTCAAGGGGCTGATCCAGCAGCTCAAAGAGCGCCTCGCCGATGACAAAGATGGCGGGATCGCCTTCCACGCTAAGGTACCTCGTCGCCCCGACAGCCGTGGGATCCCCGAAGAGCAGCTTCGTCATCCCGTTGGCGGTGAGGATGGTGAGCGTGGCGCCGGGTGATTGGAGGCCGTAATCCGCCGGGGCCAGAGGACGTTGCGCGGTCGGGCGAAGGACTTGCTCAGCCTCCAAGGGATTGAGCTGGTTCAAGACTCTGGAGATGAGCGACGCATCGGCTCGGAGATTCGGTGGGCTGATGAGCTGCCAGACGTTGGCCGTGCGTTCAAGCGTCACATTCCCGTGCGGGGAGGCGACGATCAGTCCGGTGGCGTCATCGGGATGAAGGTTCAGGACCTGGTGGGCTCGCCGGCTGCGCTCTTCCGGGTCGGGTTGTTTGAGCTCATAGAGGGAGACGTACGCGCCCACGCCGACCGTCAGGAGCAACAGGAGGAGGGTGGTCTTCCACTTCATTACTGTCTTCGCAGCCACCACATGACCGCCCCGCCCGCGAAGGCACACGCCGGAAAGACCGCAATGCTGAACCAGAAGAGGTACGTCATCTGCGAGGCGGCGAGGCTCAGCCTCATCGACTCCAAGGGCTTCGGGCCGATCCCGATCAGTTGTTCCTGGGCCGCCAGCCAATGCATCGCCGCGAGGACGAAATCACGGTTGCCGGCATTGGCCAGCTGCGCGTTCGTGGCGAAGTCCGAATCGCCGATGACGACCAATCTCGCCAGCGGCGCGGTGGCGCGTTCCACCGCCACCGCGATGGACACAGGCCCTTTCAGATCAGCCCCCTCGTTGAACGTGAAGGTCGTCTCCTGGGTCGAGGACTCCCCCCATCCCTGGTTTGACGTGAAGGCGAGTGGGGTCACGGTCAGGTCGGTCGGAGGGGCGGAGGCCGGCCGCACGGAACGCGCCAGAGGAAAGAGCGTCATCAACGTTTCCATGTGCTCAACCACCGGGTGCTGGGTGTAGGTGGTGACGAACAGGTTCGCCGCGGAGACAAACGGCAATTGCCTGGCGGGGTCCACCACGATATCCTGCCCCAGCTCGATGCCCCAACGAGAGCACAGCCCGTCCAACCCGCTGTCTGTGAGGGGATCCAGGAGGGCTAAGACGCGCCCCCCCCGATCGAGGTAGGACTGGAGGATGAGAGCCTCCTGTTCCAACACGCGCCGCGTGGGGCCGGGAATGACGATGGCATTGACCTCGTGGGGCACCTCGGGTGTCTTAAGCAGCTCGACCGGCTCCACCCGCATGTTCTCTTGCTCAAACGCTTTCTTGAGATGGCTCAGGCCCTCCGGCTCCTCATTCTCGAGGGCGCCTTCGCCATGCCCGCGGACGATCCAGATCAAGGGTTGGGTGGCCTGCGTCACGCTGACAATGGCTGAGGTGATGGCATCCTCCCCCTTGAAGGTCTTGACCGTCGGGGCCGCCCCGAAGTCCAGGGCCGCGTAGTCGTAGTCCGCCAGGTCGGTATCGGAGAGATACTTGTGCCGCGAGCCCGCGTGGACGATGAGCACGTTCAGCCGGTCGATCTCGAACTGTTTCGCGAGTTGTTCCGCCCGGGCCCGATCCTGATACGGGTCGATGGACTCGATCTTCAACTGCGGCGCATGCCGCTCATATTCTTTCAACAAATCCCCGATCATCCCGTAGAGCGGAGACTGAGGCTGGTAGAAGACGGCGATTGACACCGGCTCAGCCAGGTGGCTGAGAATCTGAACCGTTTTGTCGGAGAGGGTCGCCAGCTTGGTGCTGGTCAGATCCAGGCGGCTGTAGCGGCGGCTTGCGAGGAAATTGATCAAGATGAACAACACGCCGAGCAGCGCCAGGGTCGCCGCGAGATTCAACCGTGCAAACCAACGCCGCATAACCCTCAGGCCCTCCAACGGGGGTGGCTGATCGTGCGCACCGTGAGGAAGAGGGCGAGCGCGCCCAGGCTCACGTAGAACACCAGGGGCCTTGTATCCAGGATGCCTTTGGAAAAATCCTGAAAGTGCTCCAAGAGCGCGAGGTACTTCACCAGCTTCACGGTCTCGGGATCCGTGACGAAGACGGCGAGGAACCCGACGGAGAAGAGCAGGAGCATCGCGACAAACCCCACGACGGCGGCGATCACCTGGTTGCGGGTCAGGCTGGAGGCGAGGCAGCCGATGGCGATCAAGACCGCGCCGAGGAGGAACGTGCCGAGATAGCCGGTGAGGATGGGTCCCCAATCGAGCGGGGTGTAACGACGCAGCAGCGCGAAGTAGAGGATCGTCGACGCCCACAGCGCGCTGTAACACAGCCACGCCCCGAGGAACTTGGCGAGCACCACCTGCACGTCGGTGACCGGCGCGCTGAGGAGGAGCTCCATGGTGCCCGTGCGCTTTTCTTCGCTGAAGGTTCGCATGGTCAACACCGGCGCCATCACCAGCATCGACAGCCAGTAGAAGAGCGTCCCGCCAAAGAAGAATTGGCTCATCCGCCAGGATGGATCGACCCGTGGGTCGTTGAGGACGGCCATGAGGAGCCAGAACACCCACCCGTGCATGATCAAAAAGCACCCTCCCACCACATAGGCGACGGGGGAGTACCAGAACGCCTTCCATTCCCGAGCCGTGAGTACTAAGAGGTTACCCATGTAATTTTGGATTGTAGATTTTGTCCGCCAAACTTCTTGGCGGATCCGCCATGCACTGTGGCGGAGATTTTAGATTTTCCGGCAATCTAAAATTCACTCAGTGTCCTTCGTGGTGAGGCGGATAAAGACCTCTTCGAGCGGAATCCGGATCTCGGCCTGCACCCCGGGGATGCTGCGCACCTGGGCGACGGCTTGCTCGATGGCCTGACTGTCTCCCCGCAGCTCCACATGAACGACCTGGGTGCCGGTCATGGCCCGGCGGAGATTCTCCGGGCTGTCGACCGCGACGATGGCGCCGTGGTCGATGATCGCCACCCGATCGCAGATCATCTCCACCTCAGGCAGGATATGGGTCGAGAGCAACACGGTCGTTTGGCGCCCCACGTCCTTGATCAACTCGCGCGTCTGACGGATCTGGTGTGGATCCAGCCCGACGGTGGGTTCATCGAGGATGAGGATCGAGGGCTGCCCGATAAGGCAGTCGGCCAACCCGACCCGCTGGCGATACCCTTTGGACAGCCGGCCGATGATGCGCCGCCGGACGTCCCCCAACGCGCAGCGCTGCACGACCTCCTCGAGCCGCGGGCGTCGTTGGCTGCGGGGCACGCCTTTGATCGCCGCCCGATAAGAGAGGTACTCCTCCACCCGCAATTCCGGATACAGCGAGACGTTTTCAGGCAGGTAGCCGATGCGCCGCCGGACCTCCACCGGGTGGTTGGTGACGTCCATGCCTTCCACGCGGACGAGGCCTTCGGTGGGCTCGATCAAGCCGGTGAGGATGCGCAGGGTCGTGGTCTTGCCGGCCCCGTTGGGGCCCAGGAATCCCATGATCTCCCCGCGCTCGACTTGGAACGAGATCCGGTTGAGCGCGGTGACGGCGCCATACCGCTTGGTGAGATTGGACACCTCAATCGCGGCAGACATGAGCAATAGATTACACAGATTTTCAAATGATTACACGGATTAACTGCATGGAGGTGAGAGGGTGGGCTTGCTTGTCAAGTAGGGAGAATTCGGGTAGCATAACACCAGATGACACGCCGACGACTCGCGAAGGGAATGGTGGCGTTGTTGTGCGTGACCGGCTGCGCCGGGATGTCTCCGACGCAAGTCGGGCAGACCGCCGGCAGCATCGCGGGGGCCGCGCTTGCGCCGGGACTCGGCATGCCGCTTGGGGCGCTGCTGGGCACACTCGCGGGATTGGTGTTTGAACAACGGCTGGATCAGGTTCGCGAAAAACGGGAGCGGGTGGAACTCAACGACCAGCTCGCGCGTCCGTCGTCCCCAATGACCTCCGAGTCGTCGATCCCACCGGTGGGAGCTCCGAGGCGCGTGTGGGTGGATGAACGCGTCGAAGCGGGACGGCTGCTCGCCGGGCACTTTGAAGTCCGCGCCATTCCTTAGAGCCCCTAACGAAATACCGACATGGCCGTGCGGCGTCGCTCGTCGTCGCCATACCTCGTGCCATCAGTACGTCTTCCTCCTTGCTCCTTGCGCGGCTCGCATACGAGCCCAGCGCGGCCATGTGGGTATTTTGTTAGCGTGAAGTCATGAACAATAGAAATGCCGGATCGGTTGGCATTGCGATGGCATTGTTTGTAATGACCTTTTGTTTCGTCCTGGATGAGGTGTCTTCCGGTCAAGACCGGGCACCATCCAAAGTGAGGCTCATTCTTCATTCAAGAAAAAAGGAATGGAGGAAAAGCGAACGAATGTCATTCGACCTATCCGTGAAGAATGAGTCGAAAGCCCCCGTGAGAATTCCCTATGTGTATGACTGCACTATAGAGGTAGACGGTGGATCCTATTACACTCAATTTCCGAAGCCGAAACTTGAAGACCCTGAGCGGTTGATCGAGGATGATACCGTAACTGATCATGGAAGCTTAACGTTGAACGACGGATTTGAGACAGTCGACGCCAAAACGGGAAAAACATCTTTGAACTTGTCTCCTGGCAAGCACACATTAAGCCTGGTCTGCGGGGCCTATAGGTCTAACGAAGCAAAGTTCATGGTGAACAAATGAAGAATCGCTCCGTCGCGGGCCGCCCAACAACGCGCTGCAGCGGACGCAACGCTGGCGAACGACGGCAAAACGCGTTGCGCCGCTGAGCTTGGTACGTTCGGTGGCTGGGTCTCTTAATCCTCTCCTCCCGTCCATGAGTAGCTCGCAAGAAGGACTCGCCGAATCCGTCCAGCAGCTGCTGCGCGCCTACCGACGGCGTCTGACGCTTCGCACGGGT
>MHGA01000045.1 GCA_001804415.1 Candidatus Aquivivens invisus | reverse complement strand
GGCATACGCCACCTCCTGCTGATCGTTCTACCACCCCGAGACTCCAGGTGCAACTGGCCCAGTTTTCGGGGGGAAGGTCAGGAGCTATCCAAATGTTTACAGGGTTCCGGGGAAGGAGCTTTGTGATCTGCTCGTTGTTTTTGAACAGCACATCGTCATCTTTTCGGACAAGCATTGCGAGTTTCCTAATTCTGGTGACCTAGACCTGGATTGGGCACGATGGTACCGCCGTGCGATTAAAAAATCTGCGGAGGAACTCTACGGTGCCGAGCGCTGGATTCGATTCCAACGAGATCGAATCTTTCTCGATTCGCAATGTACCAAGAGATTTCCGCTGAAGTTCAGTCCCGAAGCGGGTATGAAGATTCACCGGATCATCGTTGCGCATGGGGCCGCTGCCCGATGTAGCCAGGAGCTTGGTGGTAGTGGAAGTCTCATGGTCAGTTCCAGAAGCATCGGGGACGATCATGTTCTAGGGCGGAAAGCGGGGGGAATTCCGTTCATGGTTGGCCAAGTAGATCCGGCCAAAGGCTATGTCCACGTTCTTGATGACATGACGCTTGACGTGCTACTTCGAACCCTCGATACCGTAGCGGATTTCACGGCGTACCTTACGAAAAAGGAACAGTTCATTCAAGGTGGTCGCAGTCTGGCGGCGGCGGGCGAGGAAGAATTGCTCGCATACTACCTGACACATGTAAACGCCGATGGCGAACATGACTTTGTTTTCGACGGTCAATACAACGCCATCACCCTGGATCAGGGATTTTGGCGCGATTTTATCGACAGTCCTGAGCGACAGCGCCAGCTTAAGGCAAATCAAGTCAGTTATATATGGGACCATATCATCGAGCGCTTTACCCAGAACTTTTTGCTCGGGACATCGCATTTTATTTCGGATACTTCGCTCACGTCCCATGAGATGATTCTGCGATTTTTCGCAAGAGAACCCCGGACCCGCCGGAGGATGCTGATGTCGGCGATTATGAACATGATTCAGAATACTCAACCAACCTGGCGTAGAATTCAGGTACTCATGCCATCTAGACCTAGTGATCCATATTTTGTCTTCGTGCTTTTTCCCATTCCGGAGCAGCGTTCATACGATGAGTACCGGACAATAAGGATGATGTTTTTAGAAATCTGCTGTCGGGTTGTGAAATTGGATTTTCCAGATGCGTTAGACATTGTGGGTTTCGCGACGGAAACATTCGGAACAAATGGCCGGTCCGAGGATGCTGCGTATTTCGATGCGAGACTGTGGACGGAGGAACTTGCAGCGGCTACGAGGCAGGATAAGGAGACCCTCAACATTCTCACGAGGCCGACACGATTTGAAGGTGTTGTACGCGATTACCCCGATAGCGATGAGCGTAGTATGACATGAAGAAAAGCGTTCTTTTAATCACTTATGGATGACCATAGGAGTAGACTACCTGGACTTTCTGAGGCACCCCAGCCGGCAGTTGCCGAGCACGCCAACCAAGTGCTAGAGGCGCTTGCCGAAGGATTCCAGGTGGCGCTGTCAGGGGTGTAGTTCAGATGGAACAGAAAACTCATTGGGAAACGATCTACCAGCAGAAGCGCCCAACAGAGGTGAGTTGGTACCAACCTCATTTGAAAATGTCACTCAGCTTATTGGAACACACAGGACTCTCGGCAGCGAGTCGTATCATCGACGTGGGAGGCGGAGCTTCGACGCTGGTGGATGACTTGCTGGCAAGGGGTATTCGTGACGTGACGGTGCTGGACATTTCAAGCCGTGCGCTTGCTGCCACGACAGCGCGCCTCGGTGACGAGGCGAAGTGTGTGACCTGGATCGCGGCAGATATCACGCACGCCCAGCTTCCCAGCGCTTCGTATGATCTGTGGCATGACCGCGCCGTGTTCCACTTTCTCACCAACACGGAGGATCGCCGCCGCTACGCGACGATCATGCGCGAGGCGCTTAAGCTGGACGGGCAGGCCGTCCTGGCGACCTTCTCCCTGCAAGGGCCGCCGCGCTGCAGCGGGCTGGAGGTGGTCAGATACAGTCCTGACACGCTGCAAGCGGAATTGGGCAGCAGCTTTCGTTTGCTCGAAGCAGTGGAAGAAGACCACAAGACGCCATCTGGTGCTGTGCAGAAGTTTGTGTATGGTCGTTTTCAAAAGCTCGCCACATGAAAAAGTCTGTATACGTACGGTCATTCGGATGACCGTATGTGGCACTGGCGCAAGATGGCCTTGAAGTTGCTGAGGAAGCTAAACGGTTATGAGTGAAATAGATGTCGTCCGATAACCGAAAGGACCCAGCAAAAGGAAAGGCGTTTCAGATGAAGGCTGGAACCGTGCTGGGTGAGTATTTCGGAGTGAGGTTTAAGCTCGATCAAGCGCTTCCGATCGGGAAACCCACTAAACTGCACAAGTTCGATCTCGTCTCAGAGAATGGACGTTATGTGGGAGAATGCAAGAACTACCGCTGGACGCGCGGCAGAAACATGCCCAGCGCGAAAATGGCTGTTGTGAACGAGGCGGTGTTCCTTCTCAAGCATTTGCCTCGGAGAATCACCCGATTTGTAGTGATGCGAAAAGATTTAAAGTGGGATGGGAAAGAGACGTTAGCCCAGTATTACGAGCGAACGTACCGGCACCTGTTGGGTGGCGTGATGATCTTAGAAATGAATTTTCGAACTGGCGCACTTCAAACGGTTGCCGCAGAGGATGGGAAGGCCCGCTTCGGGAAATAGTAATGTGGCACCGGAATTTTGGTCCGACCTTTTAGTGGGGAGGGGGGCAGGCACGCGATGACCTTATCGCATGGATCGGTAGGCAAGGTAGCCATCGTCCTAGAGCTGCTAACTCTTGGAGTCCTGATTGGATGCGCTTCAGTGGAACAGTCCAGACTGCAAGCTGCCTACTACGGTTTATCGGCTTATGGGCCGGGATACTCAGCGCAGAAAGATCCCGCCGCAGATCTTTGTTTACACCCAGGGAAGGATTGGATTGGGCGATCGTATAGTACCGCCTTGTTTTGTTGGGGACCTCCGACCCAACAGGTGATGGATACCACGCAGACAGGGTACTTGGTCTACGGGGTAGATCGGTTGGCGTTAGAAGGGTTTCAGGTGTTGGTAGGGAACGGATTTATTACGGAGATCATCAAACTGCAAGGTTCTTGATTTCGATAAGGTGCCGGGCATTGAGGGACAGGCATTTCTAAGATGAAGAAGCGTCTTGCGATTGTTACGTATGGCTGTTCCCTCGACACGGTCTGCGGCCGCTAACGAATGAAAGATGAGAGCACCTTTGAAGCGGTACGCGAGCTACCAGGCGTACATCGTTCAATGCGCGGACGGGACCTACTACGCGGGATCGACCAACAACCTTGAGAAGCGCCTGAAGCTGCATAATGCTGGAAACGGGGCCAAGTATCTTCGAGGGCGGGGGCCGGTGGCGGTGGTGTATGCGAAGACGTATCGGTATTACAAGCGGGCGTTGGACGCGGAACGGCAGTTGAAAAAGTTGACGAGAGAGCAGAAGGAAGAATTGGTGAGGATTTATGCACAACGCCACGAATCACCCCCCTAGATTTCTCCCCCCGCTGTTTCGCTTCGCGAAACAAAATCGCGGGGGTCGAAATCTAAGCAGGGGGGTGACACCCATAGGTTTGCAGGAACCCTGTGATGAATAGCCGTCGGGTGTTCCTGCAAACCTATGGGTGTCAAATGAACGAGCGCGATAGTGAGGAAGTGCTCGGGATGCTGACGAGCCAGGGGTATGAGATGGCGGAGCAGCCGGAAGCTGCTGACGTCATCTTGCTCAATACCTGCTCGGTGAGGGCTCATGCGGAGGAGCGGGCGTACGGGAAGATGGGGGAGCTATCCGTCCTCAAGCGCGAGCGGCCCGATCTCGTGCTGGGGATCATTGGGTGCATGGCGAAACTGCATCAGGAGGCAATCTTCAAGCGGCTGCCGGCGGTGGACCTGATCGCGGGGCCGGCGGAGCTGTACGATCTGCCGTACCTCTTGGCAGAAATACAGGAGCGAAGGCAGCAACGCGAGGTGACCCCCCTAGATTTGTCGCCCCGCTACGCGGGGGCTCCAAATCTGAGCAGGGGGGTGACGCTGGGCCCAACGGAAGGGATCGGAGGAGGACAGAAGGTTATTGCCATCAGCCGGCCTTTCCGTCCTCTCCACAACAAGCCTTCGCATGACTTTCACAGGCCCAGCGTCAGGGCCTTCGTCACGATCATGGAAGGATGCGATAAGCGCTGCACCTACTGCATCGTGCCGATGACGCGCGGGAAGGAAATTTCCCGTCCGGCTGAGGAGATCGTTGAAGAAATCAAGACGCTGGTGGCAGCCGGCTACCGGGACATCACCCTGCTTGGGCAGAACGTGAACTCCTACGGCAAGCGGTTTCCGGACGGCTCCGGTTACAAGGGACCGCTGGGGCGACTGCGATTATTGGAAGATGATCCCGAAACGCTTCTGGATTTCCCGCAGTTGTTGCGCATGATCGATGGCGCAATCCACCAGTGCGTCGCGCCCACAGCGTCCGCTCGCTCAGATGCTCGCTCCGGGCGCTCGCCTTGCAGCGAAGCGGCCACCAACTCCGCGCCCGGCAAGGGCGCGATCGAACAGGTGGCCGCTGCTCAAGAACGATTCGCTGCCGGCTCACTGAGCTCGCAATTCGCTCGCCGGCCGCTGGGGCGCTCCGCACGTTCGCCGGCGGTGCGTATACGGTTTACCACAAGCCATCCGTTTGACGCGACAGAGAGGCTGTTCGAGGCGATGCGCGACTGTCCATCGGTGTGCGAGTCGCTGCACCTGCCGGTGCAGTCCGGCTCAACACGCATCCTGCGGGCGATGCGGCGCGGCTATACCCGCGAGGCGTACCTTGAAAAAATAGCGTGCCTACGTACCTGCGTGCCTGAGATCAGTTTGTCGACGGACATCATCGTCGGGTTTCCCGGTGAGACCGAGGATGACTTCGAGCAGACGGTCAGCCTCATGCGCGAGGTGGAGTACGACAACGCCTACATCTTTAAGTACTCGCCGAGGCCAGGCACAGATGCCGCAGCCCGGGAGGATGACGTGCCGCAAGGGGTGAAAGAGGCGCGCAATCAGGCGCTCCTGGCGCTGCAGGATGCAGCGTCACTCACGCGGCATCAGCGGATTGAAGGGCGGACGGTTGAGGTGTTGATCGAGGGGCCGGGTAAACAACCTGGGCAGCTCTTCGGGCGCACGCGCGGCAACCACGGCGTGATCGTGGAGGGGCCGCCTGAGCTGGTCGGGGAGTTCGTGGACGTGGCGATCGCGCGGGTGACGGCGCACACGTTGTTTGGTCGCCTCGCGACCGCAGCTGCTTGTCGCTTGTCGCCTGTCGCTTGTCACTGACGCCTCGTCAATGCTGCAGACCATCGCGTTGGTTGGGCCGACGGCGGTCGGGAAGACTGACGTCTCGATCGAGCTGGCCAAGCGGCTGGGCGCCGAGATCATCGGCTGCGACTCGATGCAGGTGTATCGAGGCATGGCCGCCTTGACGCAGCAGCCAGCGTTGGAGCAGCGCGCCGCCGTGCCGCATCACCTGGTGGACTGCATCGAGCCGACCGAGTCGTTCAGCGCGGGCCGGTATCGCGCGATGGCGCTGGAGGCGATCGAGGCCGTCCAGCGTCGAGGAAACACGGCGCTGCTTGTTGGAGGGACCGGCTTATACCTCAAGGCGCTGACCCACGGGTTATGCGAAGCCCCGCCGGCCGACTTCAGTCTCCGGGCTCGACTGTGGGAGGCGATTCGGGCGGATGGAAGCGAAGCCCATCATCAGCGGCTGGCCCGCATCGATCCGGTGGCGGCTTCGAAGATCCATCCGCACGATGCGAGGCGGGTCGTCCGCGCGCTTGAGGTCTACGAAGTGACGGGGCAACCGCTGTCGCGCTTGTGGTACCATGCATCCGGGGGCAGTTGGGGGGAAGCCGAGCGCTTCGCTGAAACTGACCGCGCAACGTCTGAGATGATTGTGGTGGGTGTGACGCGCCCGCGGGAAGAGCTGTACGAGCGGATCAACCGGCGGGTTGAACAGATGATCCAGGATGAAGCGGTGCTCGATGAGGTGCGCCGGCTGCGCGGGGTGTCATTGAGCCTGACAGCCTCCAAGGTGCACGGGTTGCGGTTCCTCGAAGCCTATCTCAACGGCGAGGTCTCTCGGGAGGAGACCATTCGCGTGTGGCAACAACAGGTGCGCCACTACGCCCGCCGCCAGCTCACCTGGTTCCGCGCCAACCCTCGGATCCAGTGGGTGACGCTGGCCGCTCACGAAAGAGTGGAAACGACCGTTGAGCGAATGTTGAACCTGATGGCCGAGGTGTGAGGTGGGCCCGCTGATTTCGAAATCAAAACCGCGGGCCCATCTGACACCCCTGCTTAGGATTGGAGCAGCACGAGGGGTGTCAGATGGAACGCGCGCTACTCGTCGTCATTGAGTTCGATCGCCGCAAACCAGGCAGGGCTCATCACGCCTGGTCGCTGTCTGATGAGGCAAGCGAGCTGGAAGAATTGGCTCGGTCAGCCGGATGCGAGGTGGCTGGATCTGTGCCGGTCAGGCGGCACGATCCGATCGCCGGGACGTTGATCGGCTCCGGCAAGCTCGAGGAGATTCATCAGCAGGTCCATGACACCAAGGCTCGCGTCGTGGTGTTCAACGAGGAGCTCTCGCCGGCCCAACAGCGCAACATCGAAGACATCGTGGGGATCAAGACCATCGATCGCACCCAGCTCATCCTGGACATCTTCGCCCAGCGCGCCAAGTCCCAGGAAGGGAAGGTGCAGGTCGAGCTGGCGCAGCTGCGGTATCTGTTGCCTCGGCTGGTGGGAAAGGGCGTGCTGTTGTCGCGCCTCGGAGGCGGGATCGGCACGAGAGGCCCCGGTGAGCAGAAGCTGGAGGTGGATCGCCGCCGGATTCGAGAGCGCATCAGCCGCCTCAACCGGGAGTTGGTGAAGCTCGGGAGCCGGCGTGAAGCCACGCGCCAACGGCGCAAAGACGCGCGGGTTCCCGTGGTCGCATTGGTCGGGTACACCAACGCGGGCAAAACGACCCTGTTGAATCGGCTCACCGGCGCGCAGAGCCCGGCGGAGCAGCGGCTGTTTACCACTCTGGACCCACTGGCCAGGCGCCTGCGGCTTTCCGGCGACCTGACGGTGGTGCTGACTGACACCGTGGGATTTTTGCACCGCCTGCCGCATCACTTGATCGAGGCGTTCACGGCCACCCTGGAGGAAACCCGCGATGCCGACCTCCTGCTGCATGTGGTGGATGCCAGCCACCCCCAAGCGCTGGAGCAGATCGAGGCGGTGGAGGACGTCTTGCGCGCCTTGCAGCTGGAGACGAAACCCCTCGTGACGGCGTTGAACAAGTGCGACCAGGTGACCGCTCAAGATGGCGCGGCCATGCTGCAGCGGCAGCTGCCGGAGGCTGTCGTGATCTCCGCCATCCGGGGGGACGGCCTTGAGCGGCTGCTCGAAACCATCACTCAGCATCTCTCCGACGCGCCCAGATAACGCGTAGGGCGCTTCCGTTTTCCCTTGACACCCCACCAGTGTTTGGCTACACTTGACGTTAGCACTCTAATATTTAGAGTGCTAACAGTGACGTGAGATGAACGCAACTGATTTAGAGAGAAGAAGAAACAGCATTCTTGAGACGATCGTAGAGTCGTACGTCACAACGGCGACTCCGGTGGGATCCAAGCTGATCAGCCGCAAGCTGGGCCAGTCGCTCAGTTCCGCGACGATCCGCCACGTGATGGGGGAACTGGAGCGGGAGGGGTTGCTGGAGCAGCCGCATACCTCGGCCGGCCGCGTGCCGACCGACCTCGGCTACCGGGTCTACGTGGATGCGGTGATGTGTACCCGCCGCCCGTCCGCCGAGGAGGTCCGGCAGCTGGCCGCCGTGTTGGGCCAGGATGAGCTGGACCTGGAACCGGCGCTGGAGCGAGCCGCCTCGATCCTCTCCCAGATGGCGCAGCAGGCGGCGTTTGTCGTCGCGCCCACCGTGACGCAGGGCCGCGTCCGGCAGATCGAGCTGGTTCCCTTGGGGGTGCGCAAGATGCTCTGCGTGCTGGTGGCGGATGAGGAGATGATCGCCTCCCACGTGATCGACATCGAGGAGTCGATCACGCGCGATGAAGTCGGGTCGCTGGTGCGCTTCCTGAATACCGAGTTGACCGGGCTGCCCTTCGACCATTTGCTGGGGTCGCTGGAGCGGCGCCTGCTGGCGGAGACCGATTCGTTCTATCACATGGTCAAGCGCTCGCTGGAAATCCTGCAGCACGTGCGATCCACCGAGCCGGATGAGCGGCTGTTTCTGGACGGCACCAGCTACGTCATCGCGCAGCCGGAGTTTCGCCGCGATCCGCGCAAGGCGCACGCATTGCTCAAGTGCCTCGAGTCGGAGGACGCGCTGTTGCCCTCGCTTCGGCAGATCACCGTCGGCCGGCGGGTGCAGGTGCGCATCGGGCCGGAGGTGCAGTTGGCCGGCTTCGATGAGTGCAGCTGCGTGGCGGCGACGTTTTCCATCGGCGGGCAAGCCGTGGGCAGCGTCGGCGTGCTGGGACCCAAGCGCATGGACTACCGCTCGCTCAGGACGCTCGTGGACGGGATGGCGCAATCGATGACCGAGTGGCTGCACGGAGGGGCGTCGATTTGATGGCCGGGCACATCATCCGCGACCGGCGTGGCAAGGAGGAGCCGGAGGAGGCCCCCGCTGAAGTGGAGCGGCTGCGCCAGGAGCTGCAGCAGGCCAAGGCCGACTACCTGCGGGTGCTGGCCGATGTGGACAATACCAAGAAACGGCTCCAACGGGAGAAAGAGGAAACCGGCAAGTACGCCGCCGAGGCCATGATCCGGCAACTGCTGCCGATCATTGACAGCCTGGATCAGGCGGTGGCGGCGGTTGATCAACGTCCTGAAGCCGACGCCATCACGCAAGGCGTGCATCTGATCTATCGACAGCTGCTTGGCGTGTTGCAGAAGGAAAGTGTTGCGCGGATTGCGACGATTGGACAGCCCTTTGACCCTCACCAGCACGAAGCGGTCGAGCAGGTTGAGGCGAGCGATGGGCAGGCCGAGGGGATGATCGTCGAGGAAGTGCAGGTCGGCTACACGATGCACGGAAAAGTCCTGCGCCCGGCGATGGTGAAAGTGGCGGCAAAAGCAGCAGACAGCACACAGCCCACAGCAGACAGAAAAGACGAGTCTGGCGATCCGAAACAAGCCTGACGACCGTCTATGTGCTGTGTGCTAACTGCTGTGTGCTGAACTCTGAATCAAGGAGGAGCAAATGGCCAAAGTGATTGGGATTGATCTGGGAACCTCGAACTCGGCGTGCGCCGTCATGGAGCACGGCCGGCCGGCCATCGTGCCCTCGGCCGAGGGCACCAGCGTGGGGGGGAAGGCGTTTCCCTCGTACGTGGCCCTGACCAAGGATGGCCAGCTACTCGTCGGCGAGCCGGCGCGCCGCCAGGCGGCCACCAACCCGGAAGGGACGGTGCTCGCGGCGAAGCGCAAGATGGGCACCGACCACGTCTACCGCATCTACGGCAAGGAGTACACGCCGCAGCAAATCTCCGCGTTCATCCTCCAGAAGGTCAAGCGGGATGCCGAGGCCCACCTCGGTGAGACGGTGACGGAAGCCGTCATCACGGTGCCGGCGTACTTCAACGACAACCAGCGGCAGGCGACCAAGGACGCCGGCGAGATTGCGGGTCTGAAAGTCCTGCGCATCGTCAACGAGCCGACCGCGGCGTGTCTGGCCTACGGGCTGGACAAGACCGGCAAGGAACAGAAGATCCTGGTGTTCGACCTGGGCGGCGGGACGCTCGACGTGACCATCATGGACATGGCGCAGGGTGTCTTCGAGGTGAAGTCGACCAACGGCGACACCCAGTTGGGCGGCACCGATATGGACAATGCCTTGATCGACCACATCGCGACGGAATTCAAGAAAGAATCAGGCATCGATGTGCGCAACGACAAGATGGCGGTGCAGCGCATCCGCGATGCCGCGGAGAAGGCGAAGATCGAGCTCTCGAACGTCCTGGAGACGGACCTCAACCTTCCGTTTCTCACCGCCGATGCGTCGGGACCGAAGCACCTCACGATGAAACTGAGCCGGACGACGCTTGAGCGCTTGATTGAGCCGATCATCAACCGCTGCCGCGGTCCGGTGGAGCGGGCGCTGAGCGATTCGAAGCTCAAACCGTCCGACATCGACCGCATCATCCTCGTCGGAGGGCCGACCCGCATGCCGATAGTGCAGCGGTTCGTCGAGCAAGCGGCCGGCAAGAACGTCGAGCGAGGCGTCGATCCGATGGAATGCGTGGCGATGGGCGCGGCAATCCAGGCGGCCATCATGAAGGGCGAGGTGAAGGATGTGTTGCTGCTTGACGTCACCCCCCTCTCGCTGGGGATCGAAACGCTGGGGGGCGTGGCCACCAAGCTGATCGAGCGCAACACGACGATCCCGACGAAGAAGAGCCAAGTCTTCTCCACGGCCGCGGACAACCAGCCGGCCGTGACCATCCGCGTGCTGCAGGGCGAGCGGCCGATGGCCAACGACAACACGGAGCTGGGCCGCTTCGACCTCGTGGGGATTCCGCCGGCTCCGCGCGGCGTGCCGCAGATCGAAGTGACGTTCGATATTGACGCCAATGGCATCGTCCACGTCTCAGCCAAAGACCTGGGGACCGGCAAGGAGCAGTCCATCCGCATCACCGCGCCGGAGAAGCTCTCGAAGGACGAGATCGAGACGATGGTCAAGCAGGCGGAGCAGTTCGCGGACGCCGATAAGAAGCGGCAGGAGCTGGCCGAGGCCAAGAACCAGGCGGACAGCCTGGTCTACAGTACCGAGAAGAGCGTGAAAGAATTCGGCGACAAGCTCTCGTCGTCGGACCGCGAGGCCATCGAGTCGAAGTCCAAGGCGTTGAGAGAAGCGCTGGCTTCCGATGACGTCGAGCGGATCAAGCGCGCGGCGGATGAGCTGATGCAGGCGTCCCACAAGCTGGCGGAGG
>MHGA01000044.1 GCA_001804415.1 Candidatus Aquivivens invisus | reverse complement strand
TCCCAGGCGGTTGGACCGGTCTGTCGTCAGTGACCTGGGATGCGGACACGCCTGTGTTTGACAGCAGCACGGCGATTGACAATCTTGAGTTCCGGCCCTCCAGCGATGGCCAGCACCCCGTCATTCCGGAGCCTGGCAGCCTGACATTGATGGGGCTGGGATTGGCAGGCCTCGGCCTGCGCCGTCGCAAGCGATCCCCTCCCGTTCCCGCCTGTTGAACAGCCCCGCAATATCTTCTACGCTCCATAGCTGCTTCGTAATTCCCTCCTCAATATACAGTTGACAACTATATAATATACAGATATACTTTGTATTATGAACAGAAGGAAAGGAACTAACCATTATGCTATTTAAGACACCAGAACTAAAAACCAAAGAGGTTGAGGTCGTTGCGCTTATAGATGAATTAAAGAGCAAGCTGAGCTATGCGCTGAGGCAGCCAACACGTTGGTTCGGAATCCTCAGAAGGAGCACATTTGCCAAAGCCTTGCGAGGTTCCAACAGTATTGAAGGTTATCATGTATCCCCCGATGATGCGCTCGCGGCAGCTCAAAAGGAAGAGCCGTTGGACGAAAAAACAGAAGCTTGGTTTGCTGTGAATTGCTACCGCGAAGCAATGACCTATGTGCTTCAGCTAGCCGATGACCCATATTTCCGGTATTCAACCGATCTCCTGAAAAGCCTCCACTACATGATGCTTCAATACAATCTCTTAAAGAGCCCTGGCAAGTGGAGGCCGGGATATATTGCCGTACGAGATGAAGCAAAGAATGTCGTCATGTACGAAGGCCCTGATGCTGACCAAGTCCCACGTTTGATGGAGGAGCTGGTCGAATCGCTCAATACTGATGGTGGAAAAACACACGCCATGGTTCGTGGGGCCATGGGGCATCTGAATCTTGTCATGATTCACCCATTCAGAGATGGCAATGGTCGCATGGCTCGTTGTCTCCAAACCTTAATTCTCGCCAAGACAACAGGCACGCTCGCGCCAGAATTTTGCAGTATTGAAGAATATCTCGGACGTAACACGCAAGAGTATTACGATGTTCTCCAAATCACGGGTGGCAAGACCTGGAATCCCGAGGGGGATACTCGACGGTGGGTGCGTTTCTGCTTAACCGCTCACTATCGCCAAGCGATGACGCTTCTCAAGCGGACGAAGGAGATGCACCGTCTATGGGCCACTTTAGAGTCCGAGGTAAAAAAACAGAAGCTTTCAGAGCGAATGATGATGGCACTGATGGATGCCGCGATTGGCTATAAAGTCCGCAATCCAACGTATCGTTCGGCTGCGGAGATTTCTGACCAGGTGGCTAGTCGCGACTTAAAGGCATTGGTCACTCGCGGTTTGCTGCTTGCAACGGGATCGAAACGGGGCAGGTACTATACGGCTTCTGAACTCGTCAAACAAATCCGCGAGTCAACTCGTGAACCAAAGGGAATTGCAGACCCATTCGGGCAATCTCCTTGAGGGACGCACTACCGAGTACAGGTTGTTGACAACCCGCGCCTCGCCTGCTACGATAGCTCCGACCTATTACAGCCTCCATGCTAAAGCGTCTCTTCCAGCGAGGACGAGTGTTCCTTGAGCGAAGCTTCAACTCGTTTCTCGGCCTGTTCTCCAACGATCTCGCCATCGACCTCGGCACCGCCACCTCTCTCGTCTATGTGAAAGGGCGGGGCATCGTCTTGTGCGAACCCTCCGTCGTGGCGGTCCAACGCGGCTCCATGAAGGTGCTGGCGGTGGGGGAAGAGGCCAAACGGATGATCGGGCGCACGCCGGGCAACATCTCCGCCATCCGCCCGATGAAGGACGGCGTGATCGCCGATTTTGAAGTGACGGAAGCCATGCTGCGCTACTTCATCAAAAAAGCGCAGCCCCGCAAGATCAACAAACCGCTGGTCGTCGTGGCCATTCCCTCCGGCATCACCGAGGTGGAGAAGCGGGCGGTGCGCGATTCGGCGCTGCGGGCCGGCGCGCGCGAGGTGTTCCTCGTGGAGGAACCCAAGGCGGCGGCCATCGGTGTGGGCCTGCCGGTGCATGAGCCGGGCGGCAATATGATCGTCGACATCGGCGGGGGCACCACGGAGATGGCGGTGATCTCGCTGGACGGCACCGTCGTCTCCAGGTCGATCCGGATCGCCGGCGATGAGATGGATCAGGCGATCATCGAACACTTGCGGAAAGTCTACAACCTGATGATCGGGGAACGGACGGCTGAAGAGATCAAGATCCGCATCGGCTCCGCGTATCCCCTGGAGCAGGAGTTGACCATGGACGTCCGGGGCCGCGATCTCATCACCGGGCTGCCGAAGACGATTACCGTCACCTCCGAGGAAATCCGCGAAGCGCTGTCAGAGCCGATTCGCCTGATCATCGAAGCGGCTCGCTCCACCTTGGAAAAAACCCCCCCTGAGCTGGCCGCCGATCTCATCGATCGGGGGATCGTCATGGCGGGAGGCAGCTCGCTGCTGCGCGGCCTGGACAAATTGCTCGCCGAAGAGACGAGCCTGCCGGTCCATGTGGCCGAAAACGCGATGACCGCGGTCGCCCTCGGTGTCGGAAAAGGATTGGAAGACATCCGCTATCTGCGGACGAAGATCGCGATTTCGAACGGCCAAGAACGTTAACCCCCCCTCTTAGTGTGCCGCGTCGTCCCACCGTGGTGGCGTGCCTCCTTTTTCTAGGAGTCGCGGTTTTCTCGGAGCCCCTCCGGCATCTCGCCTCGATCGCCTTTCGAGCACCGCTGGTCGTCCTTCACGGCGGGGTGCGAATCCTGGCCTGGCTTCCTTCGCTTCCAGCGCTCTCCGAGCAGCAGGCGGCACTTCGGCGTGAGCTGGCGTCGCATCAACTCGAACTCATTCGCCTGCGCGAGACCATCAGGCGTCTCACCCGCGCCCAACAGCTCCAGGAGGCGGCTTCGCAACCTGGCGTGGTCGCCTCGATCCTCGGGAGAACCGTGCTGCCGACCGAGCACGTGGTGCTCGTGGATCGGGGCAGGCGAGACGGCATTGCGCCGGAGACGGTCTTGGTCGACGAGCAGGGCCTGGTGGGACGCATCCTGCAGGTGCACGAGACGACCAGCACCGCGGTACTCCTGACTGATCCGAGCAGCCGCGTGGCCGGCTTGGTGGAGCGCTCTCGGGAATCCGGATTGCTGATGGGGACGGGTGGGAGCTTGATCGAGTTTGTCTACCTGGATCTTGAAGCCGACATCCAGATCGGCGATCGCGTGGTGACGGCTGGGCTGGGGGGATCGTTTCCAACGGGGCTTGCGGTGGGAACGGTCGTGCGCCTGGCCCGCGATGAACGCTCCGCCTCTACGACCGCCTGGGTGTCTCCCGCCGTGAAGGTGCGACGGCTCGAAGAGGTGCTGTGCGTGCCTCCCGCGGCGTCCGAAGCCGAGCCTGAGCATTAATGCTGACCCGTTTTATGGGCTCTACAGGTGATACGAAAATTAGTGCTGGGACCATGCCCGCTCACCCCTCGCGACGCCGGCCTCACGTGAGCCCTCGCCGCTGGCGGAGCCGAGGAGTCTGCGACCTAGCCTGCCGCCTCGTGGCTTTTCGACAGAGCAGTTGTTTGTGACTTGTCACTTGTCACTTGTCCCTTGTCGCTTGTCGCTTGTCGCTTAGTGCTTAGTTAACCCATGGACGTAGTGGTCGTGACGATCGGTGTGCTCCTCCAGGTTGTGGTGGGCTCATGGGTTTCCTCTCCATGGGTCGTTCCTGATCTGACGCTGATCGTCCTCACACTCGTGGTGACGAGGACGTCTACGCCATCTACCGCGCGTCCCATCTTGGTGACCGCATTGCTGGTGATGTGTCTGACCGCTCGACATCCGCTGCTGGCCGCGGCATCCTATCTTGGGGTGGGGTGGCTGATCAAAGCAGCTGCGTCCCGCTGGGATCTTCGCCAAGGGGTCTTGCCGCTTGTCATGATCGGGGTGGCCGAGGCCGTGCTCCTGGGCGCGTGGCTGCTGGTGGTTGGACCTCTACCGCACGCCCCCTTCCTATTAGCCGCAACGCGATGGGGCGTGACGCTGGGGTGCGGGTGTCTCCTCCTTCCGTTCATGCCTGGCCGATGGTCCCCCCACCTGGCGGACCAGCCATAGGCTGGTTTGCCATGACGGCCTGGGCAAGTGTGTTGAGGACATGGCAACTGGTCCCGCCCATGGGCGGGACCCTGCGACAGGTGGGGGGATGGCGACCCGACTGACGTGGTTTCACCGAGCCGCGTGGCTGGGCTTAAGTCTCCTGGTGATTCGTCTGGCTGATCTCCAGCTCCTTCATGGGGCAAGCTTCCGAGCCTCGGCTGAACGCAATCGCATTCGTGTGATTCCCCGGTTGGCTCCTCGCGGCCTGCTGCTGGATCGCGCGGGTCGACAGTTGGCCACGAATCATCTGGCCTTCAGGCTCGCCATCATCCCGCAAGAAGCCGGGCCGGTTGAACCGGTCCTCGCGCGCGTCAGCCGCCTGACCAGCACGTCCACGGCGCAGCTGTCCCGAGCGTTTGCGCAGTCTCGGAGCTTCCCGTTTTTGCCCGCGCCCATTCTCAATCCGGTGGCAAAGCGCGTGGCGCTGCGTGTTGAAGAAGCGCGCTGGCAGTTGCCCGGCGTGCTGGTCGAGCCGGTGGCGACCAGGGTCTATCCCCTTGGGGAGGTTGCGGCCCATGTGATCGGGTATTTGGGGGAACCGAGCGCCGAAGCCTTTCCGGTCCTCAAGACGTACGGGGTGCGTCCTCACGATCTCGTGGGTCGGGCCGGGCTTGAGTGGCAGCTGGATCAGTTGCTTCACGGCCGCGCCGGCGGGTCGCTCATCGAGGTCGATCATCGGGGGCGGCAGCGCCGCGTCCTGGGGTTCCGTCCGCCGCTTCCAGGAGAATCCGTGGCGTTGACCCTCGATGCCAAGCTGCAGGCCGCCATCGAACGTCAGTTCGGGTCTCAAGCCGGCGCCTGCGTGGTGCTCAACCCCTCAACCGGGGAAGTCCTGGCGATGGTGAGCCGGCCGGGGTTTGATCCGAACGTGTTTGCCGAGCAGCGCCAGCCGGAGATCCGGCGCCTCTTGCAGGACCCGGCCTCGCCGCTGCTCAACCGCGCCACGGACGGCGTCTACCTGCCGGGCTCCATCCTCAAACTCATGACCGCCATGGCCGCGCTCGAGCATCACGTGGTCCGTCCCGAGTGGTCGGTTGAGTGCCGCGGCTCGCTGCTCCTTGGCGACCGCCGGTTTCATTGCTGGAATCGGGACGGCCACGGGGTCGTGTCGTTGCGCGAAGCGTTGCAGCAGTCCTGCAACGTCTACTTCATGCAGGTCGGCCGCCGGGTGGGGATTTCGCGTCTTCGCGCGCAGCTCGCGCAAGTCGGCCTGGGACGCCCAACCGGATGGGTGATGGAGGAACAACGGGGGCATCTCCCGGTGGATCGGCGGCTGACCGAAGGCGAGGTGGCGCTGCTGGCGATCGGGCAGGGGCAGATTTTGGTGACCCCGATCCAAGTCGCGGTGATGGTCAGCGCGATTGCCAACGGCGGGCGACTCGTCACGCCCTGGATCGTCGCCGAGGTCGGCGGTCAGGCCATTCCTCCTCCAGCGAGTCGGCCGCTGGGATGGTCCCGGCAGTCGATTGAGATCATTCGCCGCGCCATGATCGCGGTGGTCAACGAGCCGATCGGGACCGGCGTGACGGCCCGGAGCGACCAGGTGCGCATCGCCGGAAAAACCGGGACGGCGCAAACCCATCGACCGGGACAAACGCATGGGTGGTTTGTGGGGTTCTGTCCAGCCGAGGCCCCGCGCCTCGCCATGGCGATCGTGGCGGAGTATGGCGGATCAGGGGGAGGGCTGCCAGCCTCCATCGCCAAGGTGATTTGTGAGGAGAGCCTCCGGCAGTAATAACTTGTGTAAGGTTCGCATTCAACAAACCACGATGAAGGCTCGGGAGGATTGGGTGCTGTGGGCGGTGGCGGCCGCGCTCTCGCTCGTCAGTCTGGTGGCGTTGCGCAGCGCCGCGGCCACGCTCAATCCCTCGCTGGTGTGGCGGCAGGGCTTGTGGATCGTCCTGGGCGGCGGAGCCGCCCTTCTGGCCTCGCGGGTGGCCTACCACCATTGGAGCCACCTGGCCGCCCCGTTGTACGCAGCCGCCCTCCTCCTGTTGATCGCGGTGGAGCTGGCCGGGACGATCAAATTAGGCGCGGCGCGATGGTTGATGATCGGAGGGGTGAGCCTCCAGCCCTCAGAGATTGCCAAGCTGTCCACCGCCTGCGTGCTGGCCCGCTACCTCGGCCATCAGTCCGAGCGGCTTTCGCTGCGGCACCTGCTCCTGTCGGGCGGGCTCGTGGGAGTGCCGGCAGCGCTGATTCTCGCCCAACCGGACCTGGGGTCCGCCTCCATTCTCTGGGCGATGTGGCTGGGCGTGGTGTGGGTGGCGGGCATGACCAGGCGGCAGTGGCTGGGGTTGTTCGTGGTCGGCATCGGGCTGCTGCCGGTCGGCTGGCACCTCCTGCATGACTATCAGCGCGTGCGCCTGTCCGTGTTTGTGAATCCGCAGATCGATCCGCTGGGGGCGGGGTATACCATTATTCAATCGATGATCAGTATTGGCTCCGGCCAGTGGCTGGGACGAGGCTGGATGGCAGGCACCCAGAATCAGCTCAACTTCCTGCCCGAACGTCACGCCGATTTCCTCTACTCGGTCATCGGCGAGGAGTGGGGGTTTGCGGGCGGCGTGGTGGTGGTGGGGCTTTTCGGCTGCCTGATCTGGCGGGGGGTGCGGATCGCCTCCGACAATTCGGAGCCGGAGGGGCGGCTGCTTGCCACCGCGCTGGTGTCGTGGCTCAGCTATCAGGCCATCGTCAACATGGGCATGGTGATGGGGATGTGTCCTGTCGTGGGGATTCCCTTGCCGCTCGTGAGTTACGGGGGATCCGCGATGGTCATGACGTGGATCGCCATCGGGCTCTTGCAGAGCATCCGCCGGTTCGGGACGCGCTTTTGAGAGTGACAAGCGACAAGTGACAAGGGACAAGTGACAAAGACGAAAACTGCACAAGTGCACGAGATGAGGAGGTGCGTTGGGGACAAGTGCCCTTGATGCATTTGCCATCCATGTGATATAGTTCAACTGATCGTTTGTCTCAGGGCAAACCTTCAGCCGAAGCAACGGCTGAACCCCCCGGCTTGTTTTGCGAAGCAAAACATGGGGGGGCCGAGTAATCGGGGGACGCAAAACTACCAGCCCTCGTGAGGAGGGCAGTGGGGTTACCAAACGACGATGACGCATTCTCGCCAGCCGACCCTTCCAACAAATTCCCAGCACGCCCACCGCGTCATTGCCTGCCTGAACCGCGACCAGGTGGATTTTCTGGATAAGCTGGGCAAGGACGCCCTCTTTTCCGCCGGCGTCAAGCTTTCCCGCACGCAGATCTTATCGGCGATGGTCAACGCGCTGCGAGCCTGCCACCTCAATGGGGAAGGCATCCACAGCCCCGAACAATTTGAGCAGCGGATTCTTGCGATCCTTCGCAAAACTCGAGGAGGAAAACCCCATGCGTGAATTCGCCGTCCATGTGATTCGGGGATTGAGGATGGCCCCCCAGGGATTGCGGGTGAAATTGACCCTCTCGTTCATTTTGATGTCCGTGATCCCCCTCATCATGTTGATCCTGATGGCGGGGTGGTTCGGCCTGCCGTCCGTGCGCGAGTTCTACCAACTGGAGCGCTGGTTCCCGATCATCGAAAACTCCGCCGCGGTGACCTGGTGGCTGATCGGGCTGATTACCCTGACCGCCTGCATCGCGTTCCTGGGAAGCATCTATCTGACGATCAAGCTCATCACGCCGGTCATCCGGCTCAGCCAGGAGGCGAAGGCCATCGCCGCGACGGGCGAGTTTGACCGGCAGCTCCCTGTCTCCGAGGACGACGATGAGTTGAGCGACCTCACCGCAGCCTTGAACCAGTTGACGTCGAGAATCCGCACCGACATGTCCGAGCTCAACAAGTTCGGCGAGAAGACCAATGAGATGAACCTGGAGATCAACAGGCGGGTCGTGATGCTCTCCGGGTTGCTGCAGATCGGAGAGCTGCTTGGCAGCGGCACGGAGCTGGACGTCATCCTGGAGCTGATCGTGGAGAAGCTGGCACTCCAGGAGGATCAAGGGTTCAGCCTGCTCGCGCTGCAGCCTGTCGAGGATCTGGCCTTTACCTTGAAGCGGGCCTCACAACTCGATGTGAACCTCCTCCACCCGCTTCCCGCCGAGACCGGCCAGACGGTGATTGACCACGGGCATCCTCCGCCGGAGGCCCTGAGGAATTTCTGGGAGCAGCTGGGAAAGCCGAATGTGATCTTGCAGCCCGTGACGATGCGGACCCACAAGGTCGGGGTCCTGGGCATGGGGAATCGGACGGATCGGTATACCTGGACCCCCGAGTGGATCGATCTCGTCAAGGTGTTCGCCAAGCAGACGTCCATCGCGATCGAGAATGAAGTCTTGCTGCGCAAGGCCAAGACCCTGACCATTCGCGATGAGCTCACCGGCGTCTACAACGAGCGTTACATCAAGCGGCGGCTTGATGAGGAGATCAAGCGGGCGATCATGTACCAGCGCCCGTGCGGCTTCGTGATGTTCCGGATGCACGGCCTGGCCGAGTTCCGCCAGCGATGCGGCGAGCCGGAGGCCGAGCGGATCCTGAAAAAGGTGGCGCGGTTCGTTCAAGAATCGGTCACCGAGATCGATCGGGTGGGGCGCTTCCCTGGCAACGAGATCGTCGCCCTGCTGCCGGAACGGAACAAGCGCCAAGCCCTGGAGATCTCGGACGAGCTGGGCCGGCGGCTCCTGACCACGTTCGCCGAGTTCTCCAACGGGGCCACGCCGCTCAGGTTGGAGGTGGGGATTGCCGAAAACCCCCTTGACGGGATGACGGGGGATGACTTGATTGAGAAAGCGTCGACCTCGCTGCACCCCGTGGGCGCCGGTGCGCCGACAGGGGCCGGCGCGTAACAGGAGCACGCGATGCCAACGCTCACGACGCCGACCATGGAACACCTCTTGCGTCTGATGGTGGAGCAGCGCGCGACCGATCTCCACCTGACGGCCACGCTCCCGCCCTTCCTCCGGATCGATGACCGATTGGTGCCCACCGATCACGGAGCGCTGAGCGGGGAGCAGGTGCGGGAGCTCGCGTACAGTCTCCTCTCCCCGGAGAAGATCGAGCGATTCGAGCGCTGGAAAGAGCTGGATTTCTCTTTCACGATTACGGGACTCGCCAGGTTCCGGGGCAACTGCTTCGTGCAACAGGGCTATGTGGGCCTAGCGATCCGGATGCTCCCCTTGCAGATCATGAATTTTTCAGACCTGGGGCTTCCAGTTCCGATTATGACCTCGCTGTGCGAAAAACCCAAAGGGCTGGTCCTGATCACCGGCGCGACGGGCTCCGGCAAGACGACGACCTTAGCCGCGATGGTCGATCACATCAATCACACGACCCAGTGCCATATCATCACCGTGGAAGATCCGATCGAATACATCCATACCTCGAAGAAGGCGATTCTCGACCAGCGCGAGGTCGGCCCGGATACGCGCTCATTCGCCCAGGCGCTGAAGTACATCCTGCGTCAAGACCCTGATGTCATCCTCGTGGGAGAGATGCGCGATCTGGAGACGATTGAGACGGCCCTGGTGGTCGCGGAGACCGGGCATCTGGTCCTGGCGACCCTCCATACCTCCGATGCGGTGCAGACCGCCAACCGGATTGTCGACGTGTTTCCCTCCCACCAGCAGAATCAGGTCAAGGTGCAGCTCTCCATGGAGCTCCTGGCGATCATCTCCCAACAGCTGGTCCCGAAAGCCGGCGGGAAGGGCCGGGCGCTGGCGACGGAGGTGCTGATCGCCAACCACGCGGTGCGGTCCTTGATCCGCGAGTCAAAAGTCCACCAGCTCTACTCGGTGATCCAGACCGGCCAAAAGGAAGGCATGCGCACGATGAACCAGGCGCTCTACGAACTCTACGTCAACCGCGCGATCACCGGGGATGAGGCGATGGCCCGGTCGAGCGATCCCGATGATCTGCTGCGGCTCATGAACCGGTAAAAAAAGATGTAATCCGACAAAATGGCACGGCGCGTGGTGACCAAAAAACTGGGGGAAGTCCTGCTGGAGCGCGGGGTGATTAGCCCCAAGCACCTCGAAGAGGCCTTGGCGTACCAGCGGACGCACGGCGGATTGCTGGGCCAGGTGTTGACGCAGCTCGGATTTGCGAGCGAGGAGGAAATCGCGTTGGCGCTGACAGCCCAATACGGGTTCCCCTATCTTCCCCTGGAGAACTATGAGCTCGACGATAGCATGGTGCGGTTGATTCCTGAACATGTGGCGCGGCAGTACTGCGTCATTCCGATTGATCGGGTCGGGAATGCCCTGACGGTGAGCATGGCCGATCCGTCCAATATCCAGGCCATCGAGGATATCGAGATGCTCACCAACTGTGTCGTGCAGGCGTTCATCAGCACCCCCACGGACGTCCTCAAAGCGTTGGAGCGCTCCTATAACCATGGCAAGTCTGAAGGCACGGCTCACTGAACTGCTGGTCTCCAAGCATCTGGTGACGCCCGAGCGGCTCCAGGAGGCCCTCAAGGCCCAACAGGTGCAGGGAGGGAGTCTCCAGGACATCCTGCTCCGCAGAGGCTTCGTCAAAGAGCCGGAGCTGCTCGCCCTCATCGGTCAAGAACTGCACATCCCGTTGATCAGCTTGACCCGTTTCAAGGTCGATGAGCAGCTCAAGACCCTCATCCCGCAGCACATCGCCAAGCAGTACGACGTGATCCCGATGTCATGCATCGGCCAGACATTGACCGTGGCCATGGCGGATCCGTTGAACCTCTTTGCGCTGGAAACGCTGGCCACGATGACGGGGCTGGCCGTCAATCCCATGCTGGCGACCATGAAGGATATCCGAGAGGCCATCGACGTGTACTACGGGACCGGCATGGATGAGACCATCAACGAGATGGTTCGGACCGCCCAGCAACCCGGAGCCGAATCCGTGGAGGGCGCTGAAGACGCCGAGGGGGAAGGGGCGCTGAGCGCCAGCCAAGCGCAGCCGGTCGTGCGGCTGATGGATGCGATCCTGCTGCGGGCCGTCCATCTCCGGGCCTCTGACATCTTGTTCGAACCGATGGAAACCAGGGTGCGGGTTCGCTACCGCATTGACGGGTTGTTGCAAGAGGTCGACGGCCCCCCCAAATCCTTGCAGCAGGCCGTCATTTCCCGCATCAAGGTCATGTCGGAGCTGGACATCGCCGAGCACCGGCTCCCCCAGGATGGGCACTTCACGATTCCCGTGGACGATCGAGCGATCGACGTGCGCGTCTCCGTCCTCCCTTCGAGTTTCGGGGAGAAGGTGGTGTTGCGGGTGCTGGACCGTGAGCAGGTCTCGTTGGATCTCGACGCCATGGCTTTTCGTCCGGAAGACCTCGCGGCGCTGAAACAGGCGGCGTCGCGTCCGCACGGCATGATCTTATCCACCGGCCCGACCGGCTCCGGCAAGACGACGACCCTCTATGCGCTCCTGAAGCATATCGATCAACCTGATAAGAACCTCGTGACCGTTGAAGATCCGGTGGAGTATCAGTTGGAGGGGATCAATCAGGTGACGGTGAGAGCCGATATCGACCTGACGTTTGCGAAAGCGTTGCGAGCCATTCTGCGTCAAGATCCCAATGTGATCCTTGTGGGAGAGATTCGTGACGGCGAGACCGCCGACATGGCGGTGAAAGCCGCCTTGACAGGCCACCTGGTGCTCAGCACCCTCCACACCTACAGCGCGATCGGCACCGTGGTCAGGTTGGTGAATATGGGGGTGGAGCCGTTTCTGATCAATTCGTGCTTGACGCTCGTCGTCGGCCAACGGCTGGTTCGGAAGATCTGCCAGCGGTGCGCCGTGACCTATCGGCCGCCCGAGGCGCTGGCAAAACGGTTCGGCTTGCTGGACGCCCATGGCCGCGCGCTGGAGTTGGCGAAAGGGACCGGATGCCAGGTGTGCGCCCAGTCCGGATACCGGGGCCGGCAGGTGATTGCGGAAGTCCTGACGCTCACCCCGGCAATCCGGGAGCTGATTCTGCACAAAGCCCAGGAGCATGCGATCG
Organism: Candidatus Aquivivens invisus; assembly: GCA_001804415.1. Classification (GTDB taxonomy): domain Bacteria; phylum Omnitrophota; class Gorgyraeia; order Aquiviventales; family Aquiviventaceae; genus Aquivivens; species Aquivivens invisus. The sequence continues at coordinate 33,616 of MHGA01000044.1, read as the reverse complement.
AGGAAGCGGCGCGAACGGTCGGCATGCGCACGCTCCGTGAGGACGCGCTGGAAAAAGTCAAACAGCGGGTCACCACGTTGGAGGAAGTGTTTCGCACCACGGTCGGGGAAGCGGTAGGATGATCCCACGCCCTGCGGGGTTTCGCCAGCCTCCATGTCAAGCCTCGCCGAAGGCGAAACGTCCCGCCATAGCGGGACGGCCTGCGGCCAACCAGCAGGGCGTGGGATGAGCAGCTTTCGGGAACGACTGTCAGAGCTCCTCGTGTCAAAAGGCCTGCTGGCCAGGGAGCAGCTCAGCAGCCTGCTCAAGGAAGCCGGCGAGCAGGGGATGAGCTTCACCCGGTTGCTGATCGATCGCCGGGTCATGACCGAGGAGGCCCTGGTAGGGCTCCTGGCTGAGGGGATGCAAATCCCGACGCTCTCCCTCGCGAAATACCGCGTGGATCCCGCTGTGGCGAATTTGATTCCGGAGCGGATCGCGCGCCAATATGCCGTGATCCCGCTGTCCAAATTCGGCGAGCGCGTCATCGTGGCGATGGCGGATCCCTTGGACTTGATGGCGTTGGATGATCTCAAGATACTGACCCAGTATGCCGTCGATCCCGTGCTGGTCCCGGAGGCCGAGATCCGTCGGGCGATTGAGCAGATCTATGGGCCCTCCTCGGCATTGGCGAGCACTCTGGAGGATGGCAAGGCACCCGAGGCCTCGACCGAACAAGAGGAGACGGGCAAAGACGAGAGCATCGTGAATCTCGTCATGTCGGAAGGGGAGGGCGAGGCGCCGATCATCACGGCGATCAACCAGATGATCCGCGAGGCGCTCAGGAAGCGGGCCTCTGACATTCATCTGGAGCCGATGGAGCAGGGCCTGCGCGTGCGATACCGGATTGACGGGCGTCTCGCGCAGACCCATCAGTTTCCGAAAGAGGTTCAGAACACGGTGCTCACGAGGTTGAAGATCATGGCGGGACTGGATATCACCGAGTGGAGGCTTCCGCAGGACGGGCGGTTCAAGGTGCGGCTTGAAGGCCAGGAAGTCGATTTCCGCGTGTCGGTCCTTCCCATCACCTATGGAGGCAAGGTCGTCTTGCGGGCCTTGGACAAAGCCCAGCTCGCGGCGGGATTGGAGCGCCTCGGCTTCCTGCCGGAGTCCGTCGCGCCCCTCAAAGAAGCCGCCCAGCGCCCGCACGGGATGATCCTGGTGACCGGGCCGACCGGGTCCGGAAAGTCTACCACGCTCTACGCGGTCTTGAGCCAGCTCAATGAGTCGACCCGAAGCCTGATTACCATCGAAGATCCCGTCGAATACCAGGTCGAAGGCATCACGCAGGTACCGGTGAATCCCGACATCGGCCTGACCTTCGCCGCAGGGCTGCGGGCGATCTTGCGCCAGAACCCTGACGTGGTGATGGTGGGGGAGATCCGCGATTTCGAAACAGCCGACATCGCCATGAAGGCGAGCCTCACCGGCCACTTGGTCCTCTCGACGCTGCACACCAATGACACCGCCTCGGCGGTCACCCGCCTCATCGACATGGGGGTGGAGCCGTTTCTGGTGGCGTCGAGCATCGTCCTGATTGAAGCGCAACGGCTGGTGCGAACCCTCTGCCGCAAATGCCGCGAGCCGTTCAAGCCGCCCGCTGAGCTGCTGCAGCGCCTGGGGTATGCCCCGCCTGAGGACGCCGCCTTCTATACCGCCAAAGGCTGCTCTGCCTGTCGCCAGACCGGCTACCGGGGCCGCGTCGGGCTCATCGAGATCCTTCCGATTGATGAGCCGATTCGGAATCTCATCGTCAGCCAGGCGCCCTCGTGGGATATCAAACGCGATGCGACGGAGCGCTTAGGCATGAAGACGCTGCGAGAAGACGGCTTGAGAAAAGCCGCGATGGGGCTGACGAGCCTTGAGGAAGTGCTCCACGTGACCTCTGACGAGTAAACCCATGCCGATCTTCACAGGCGCGGTCAAGGTGACACATGAAACCGGGTTTACGCTCGTGGAAGTCATGCTCGCGATGGGGATCATCGCCTTGCTCGCGGCGATTGCGATCCCGAACGTCTTGCGGGGCCGCACCACGGCCAACGAGTCGGCGGTGATTGCGAACGTCCGGGCGTTGTCCTCGGCCTTGGAGATGTACCGTGCCGTGAACAACCAGTACCCGTGGCCGTGGCAGGGCGAGATGTACACGAACGCCGACCCGGACTACGGTCCTCCGGCGTTCAACGGGAATATGTTTGGAAGCCTCGTCCAAGGCTATAGCTACGTGTACGGTCGGGGCACGCCGCAGACCTTCATCCTGCTTGCGCAGCCTTTGAACTTGGGAAGGGACGGGACTCGAACGTTTTTCACCGATCAGACCGGGATCATCCGGCACTGTCGTGGGAGGGTCGGGGCGGGCATGGCGGACGACAACACGCTCGACGCGGCGCCTAGGGCGTGTGACTGAGCGACGACTGGTGGAGAGGGAGGATGCCGACCTTTACGTACGTGGTCAAGGATAAAGCCGGGCACACCCGCAGCGGGACGCTGGAGACCGCGTCCAAAACCGCCCTCGTCGAGGAGCTGTGGAAGCAAGACCTCCTCGTCATCTCGGTCGAGGAGCGCCCGTCCGGCCAGCCGCTCTTTGGCATCGGCCAGCCGCGGGTCGCGATCCAGCAGCTCGTCATCTTCTCGAGGCAGCTTGCCACGATGGTGGCCAGCGGCATCCCCATTGTGGGATCGCTGGACGTCTTGTCGGAGCAGATGGAGGATCGCACGTTCCGCCGGATCCTGCGCACGATCCTCGGCCAGGTGCAAGCCGGCGCAAGTCTCTCTGAGGCGCTGGCCAAGCAGACCCCTGTGTTCTCGGAGTTCTTCGTCAACATGGTCAAGGCCGGCGAATCCTCGGGACGGTTGGATGAGATCCTGGATCGGCTCGCAGGGTATATGGAGAAAGCCGATATGCTCAGGAACAAGGTGCGCGCCAGCCTGTTTTATCCGGCGCTCGTGTGCATTTTGGCGTTCTCCATCACCACGTTCCTGGTCGTCGTCGTGGTGCCGAAATTTCAGGGGATCTTCACCTCGCTGGGCGGCACGTTGCCGATGCCGACCCAGATCCTGCTGGCGGCCAGCGCCCTCTTGAGGAAATATTTCCTCCTCATGGTCGCGGCGGGCATCGCGATGCTCGTGGCGTTTCGGGCTTTCCTCACCACGCCGGTCGGCCAGCTGTGGTTTGATCGCCTCAAACTCCAGCTTCCCCTGATCGGACCTCTCCTGCAGAAGGTCGCCATCGCGCGGTTCACCCGGACCCTGGCGACCTTGTCGAAATCCGGGGTGCCCATTCTGACCTCCTTGGAAATCGTCGCCAAAACGGCAGGGAACCGACTGATCGAACACGCCGCCCTGGCGGCGCGCTCCAGCATCCGGGAGGGGGCGAACATCGCGGACCCGCTGGCCAAAAGCCGCGTCTTTCCCCCCATGGTGACCCGGATGATCTCCGTGGGTGAGAAAACCGGGGAGCTTGAGCGCATGCTGTCCAAAATCTCCGAGTTCTATGAAAACGAGGTGGATACGGCGGTTGCCGCCCTCACGAGCCTGATTGAGCCGATCATCATCGCCGTGCTGGGGCTGATTATCGGCTCCATTGTCATTGCGCTGTTTCTGCCGATCTTCAAAATCTCCCAGCTCGTCACTCCCGGTTATTAGAGGAGAAGCGGAAATCGCTTGACGAAAGGCGCAGCGTTGTGGCATAGTACAGGTGTCTCAGCGAACAAGCCACACTCGTCGAGAGGCGGGGTCGGAAAGCTACAGACCCTGTGGGAGAAGCGAGTAGGGGCGTCCGGTTCAGAGGCAGCTTCCCGGCTGGTGCGAACCGAAGAGAAGAGAGACGCTATACCCATCTTCAACAGGGTGGCTGAGTTGCCGCATGAGTGGGACGAAGGGTCCGGTACGCCATTGTCCATGCGGCAATGGCGTTTTTCTTTGAAAGGAGGTGCGGAATCAGAGGAAACCTATGCAGGGCTGGCAGGGGCGCTGCGAACAGGGTGCGGCGCACGTACGCAACATAGGCGCGGCTTCAGGTGTGGGGTCACGGAAGGCACAAGAGGGCATAATCATTCCAACATCCTTCCCGCCACGCACAGCCCGCCAACAGGAGGAAGTGCCCATGAAACCGGTTGCTGACCGCGGGTTTACGCTGGTCGAAGTCATGATCGTGGTCGCGATCATCGCCCTGCTGGCGGCGATTGCGATCCCGAACGTCTTGCGTGGTCGCACGACGGCCAATGAGTCGGCGGCGATTGCGAACTTCCGGGCCTTGGCGTCCGGGCTGGAGATGTTCCGGTCGGTCAACAATGTGTACCCGCCGAACAGTTGGCAGGCCGACATGTACACGAACGCCGATCCGGACTACGGCCCGCCGGCGTTCGACCTGGCGTTGACCGGCCAGACGGTGCAAGGGTACAACTACACGTACGCCACGGTCACGGCGCAGACGTACACGCTCCTGTCCGTTCCAAACGCCGTGGGCACGACAGGCACGCGGTCGTTCTTCACCAATCAGACCGGGATCGTCCGGCACTGCCGGGGGACTGGCACGGCTGCGGGCATGGCGGATGATGCCACGCTCGACGCCGCGCCTGCGGCGTGTTGAGCCGTTGTGACAGTGGTGATCGTGAGTGTGCCTATCGAGAGCAGAGGGGGGCCTCGGCGTCCAACGCGCGAGGCCCCACCTCGCTCGGTGGCTGATGCGCCGATCGCTGGGTCGCTCAACAGCCATTCGGCTGGGGGCGGGCTTCACGATGATCGAGCTGGTTGTCACGTTGGGGATCGTGAGCCTCCTGGCGGTCATCGCGATCCAGAGTATCTTGCGAGCCCGCAGCACCACCAACGAAGCCACCGCCATCGGCAACGTGCACGCGCTGACCTCGGTGCTGCACATGTACCATGCAATCAACAACACGTTTCCGTCCGGCTGGCAGGCGGCCATGTACGATGACGCGGAGCCGGACTACGGCTCGCCGTCGTTCGACGTCCCCATGGCGAACTCGCTGTCGCAGGGCTATCTCTATACCTATACCCCCCAGCCGGGCGGGTGCGCGACCGACTGCACAGGCTACACCCTCACCGCGAATCCTCAGTCGATCGGATCACTTGGCACGCGGGCATTTTTCGCGGATCAGACCGGGCGCGTGCGTCATTGCACAGGTGCCGGCCCGGGGGATGCCACCGATGCGCTGGTCACGGATCTGCCATTGGCCTGCTGAAACAAGCGACCAGCGACATGAGACCAGAGACCTGAGACATGAGACCTGAGACTGGAGACCTGAGACTGGAGACTCGTGGGAAGACAAAAAAGTCTCCTGTCTCGTGTCTCCTGTCTCGTGTCTCTGGGCTGACGCTGCCGGAGGTGCTCATCGGCGTGGCCATCTTGAGCATCGCCATGATGGCGTTTTTGGGGGCGTTTATCGGACAGATGATCCTCGCCGAGCATGCCAGGAACCTCACGTGGGCGATCACCGATGCGAATCGAGTCATGGAGCAGCTCCGGTTGCAAAATACGACGCCCAATTGCACGACCCGGCCCTCCGCGACGATCCAGACGAACTGTGACGGTCAGGCGGTAAACACGTGGGATGCGTGGCTCCAGCGGTGCGCGCTGGGCAAGAGCATTCAGCCCAATCCGGCCACCGAGGAACTGGTCATCGTGACCTGCCAGAATTCAGCCGGCACCGCCGCGTGCGCGCAAAACGATGACCCCATCCGCGTGACGGTGGCGGTGTGCTGGCGTCATCGCAGTCGCACGCTTGGAGAATGCGCCTGGGGTGGCGCGACGCTGAGCTCCTCGGATGGAAGCAACGGGTTCGCCGCCAATGGGGTGATTGAATCCCAAGCCATGCTGGCGACCCTGATGACATGCCGCTCCTGATCAGAGACAAGCGACAAGCGACAAGGGACAAGCGACAAGGAGCACGTCCCATGTCCCACGTCCCATGTCTCATGTCTCGGCGCGGGTTGACGATCACGGAACTCCTCATCGCCGTGGCGATTTTTGTGGCCATTGGAGGCGCCCTCGCGGTCAGTTTGCTGATGGACCAGCGGGCGTTTGTGACCTCGGAGGCCTCCACCCATGTCCAGCAGCAGGCCCGCCGGGCGCTTGACGCCATGGTGAAGGAATTGCGGGAGGCTGGTAACGTCGATTCCCCCACCACGGCTCCGAACCAGGATGTCACGAACACCACACGGCTGAATTTCCAGATCGCCCGCAGCTATGACGACGCCCTGTGCGGGGGCATCTGCTGGGGCAACGATACGATGACGGGCGGCTGGATTCATTATCTGCTGGATGCGACGAATGCGACGAACGTGCGGCTGGTCCGCTGTCAAACGGCCGGCTCAGATACCGTCATCGCCGACTTCGGCAGCGCGACCTGTCCGGCGACGTTGTCCAACGACGTCCAAACCTTCCAGGCGGACTATACGAACAGCACCAAAACGGTGACCGTTCGGTTAGAAAACCGGTTGGCCTCAGCCTATCTGGCCACCGGCAGTGTCCGCACGACCCCGGCCCCGCTGCGAACCCAGGTCAAATTGCGAAATCCCTAGCCTATTTCACATACCCTTGAGAGGGATTGCGGTGATTGAAAGACGTGATTACGGTGATGAGGACTTGACGACAATCACCGTAATCAGTACCAGAAAGCATTTGGGAAACCAGTTCTGACCATGGTGTCTGCCCCCTCGCTCCCGCGTCCCCTCCTGCAGGGCTGGCAGGTGGTGAAGCGGTTGGTGGCCATTCAACCCAAGGAGGGTGGGCCCACCGTGGGGCTCGATGTCGGCTCTTCGTCCGTGAAGGCCGTCGCGTTAGGACCTCACAAGACCCTGGGGGCGCGTCGGGTGCTTGGGGTCCAGCTTGTGGAACTGACCGCCGGCGATGAATCCCGCATCCCTGAGGCCATCCGTCAGGCGTTGAACGGATTGCGAGTCCCTCACCTGAAAGGCGTGACGATGGCGGTCAGCGGGCAGTGGGTGGTTCTGCGGGTGGTGGAAATGCCAACGCTGACCCCCGACGAGTTTCGGCAGGCCCTGCCGTTTGAAGCGCAGCGCTCCCTGCCGTTCAATATTCAAGATGTGGTCTTGGATGGGGCGGTGCTGGGCGCGTCCGGTGGCAGCAAGATGTGGGTCCTGGTGGCTGCGTGCAAAAAGGATGTCCTGGAACGACGGCTTGCCTGGGTGAACCACGCGGGGTGCGAAGTCACCACCGTCGATGTCGATGCCTTGGCGTTGGCGAACGCCTTTTTGGAGCACGCCGACCACAGGGGACGCGCCGAGGCGCCGGCCTTGATCAACGTGGGGGCCCAGTGGACCAACCTGGCGGTCCTGAAGGCCGGGGTGCCGTACCTGGTGCGTGATATTCCCTGGGGCGCGGAGAAGTTCATCCAGGACGTTGCGCAACGCTGTGGGATCGACCAGCCGGCGGCGTTGGCACAACTGAGACAATCCGCCCTGCCGCCTCCTCAGGTGTTCGAGGCGTTCGCCGCGGCGTGCGAGGCCCTCGTGCAAGAACTCCAGCTCTCGTTCGATTTCTTCGAAAGTCATTTCGGACCCTCGCCGAGTCAACTGCTGCTCAGCGGTGGCTTGAGTCAATCGGTCGGATTCCTTGAAGCGCTGAAAAAACATCTCACGCAGCCGTTGGTCCCGTGGCCGTTCTCGGAGCGGGTCTCGAGTCAGTTTGCCGTCGCCTATGGCTTGGCGTTGCGGGTGTGATGCTCGCCATTAACCTGCTCCCTGAGTCCTATCGCAAAGCCGCGGTACCCACGCTGCCGCAGCTCCACCGGTCGCCGCTGGTTCTCCTCATCGTGGTGCTCGTCTTTGGTCTCACGCTAGCACTCGCCCTGGTCAGACAAGTTCGTCGGATGCAGCTCGTTCACCTCACCGAGCAATTCCAGGAGCTTCAACCGGAACGTGTGGAAATCGAGCAGCTCCGCGTCGCCCTCCAACGCCTTCGCGCGCAGCAGAAAGCCTTTCAGGGCCTGAAACGGGGTGAGAGCTCCGTGGCGATGCGGCTCAATGCGCTCTCCGATGCAACGCCGGACGGGATTTGGTTGACGGCCTTCTCGCTCGAGCCGGTGCAGGGGCTCGTGATTGAGGGGGCCGCCCTCGGTCAGGAAGGGCAGGAAATGGTGGCCATCGGCCAGTTGGTTCAAAGTCTCAAGGACCAGCCTGCCTTTGCCTCCATGGTCCAGGACATCCAAATCGAGTCCATCAAGAGCGTCAAAGAACATGACGTCGAGATGGCCCTCTTTACCCTGACCGGCACGTTGCAATAGCCGATGAAACGCACGACTAAAAAACAGCGCCTTCTGGCGGCTCTGATCGTCTTCGCGGCCCTCGCGGTGTACGCGTCGTATCTCTACCTGCTTCAGCCGCTTGGCAGCGAGGTGGCTCATCTGGGCCAACAGGTGCACGACGTCGCCGAGCAGGTCCGCCAGCTCGAGGAGCTGATCGACCAAGGTCACGCGATCCGCCGGGAGTACGGACAACTCGAGGCCGAGGTCGAGCAGTTGCGCGATCAGCTGCCCTCTGAAGATGAGCTGCCGTCACTGATTGAGCGGCTCTCAGGGCTCGCCAGCCAAACAGGCGTGAGGATCCTGTCCATCTCCCCTCAACGCTCCGACCAGCACGCAAGCGCCCGTGAGGCGTCCGCCCCGTCGGCCACCGCACCCTACAAAGCGATCGCCATCGAAATCGATGCCCTGTCGGGCTTCCATCAATTTGGGATGTTTCTCAGTCAGGTTGAATCGGGTGACCAGCCGGTGGAAGTGAAACAATTGCGCATCGCGCAGGCGGCTCGAGAGCTGCGGCGCCACACCATCCGGCTGCTCCTCCTGACCTATGTGACGATTGACGATGAGCCAACACCATCTTCGTAACGCCCCACTCTGTGCCGTGCTGATCCTGTGGCTGATGGCGGCGTGGAGGCAGGTCGGATGGGCAGAGCCTCAAATCGAGCCGGCGCAGGTCCTCTACGATGCTAAGGGTAAGCGGGACCCCTTTGTGCCGCTCGTGCGGGATGGACGAATGATCGCCATCGCCGGTGAGGTGCCGTCCGCCTCAGCGCCGGTGGATCTCTCGCTGCCCTTGTTGGGAGGGATCCTGTGGGATCCGGCAGGCCGTTCGATCGCGCTCCTGAATGACAAGGAAGCGATGGTGGGGGATGCGATCGGAGGGTATCAGGTCGCGGAGATTCATCCAGACTATGTCGTGCTGGACCAGGAGGGTCGCCGGGTGACGGTCCGGATGACGTTTGACCAAGAGGGAGGAAAACCATGAGGCATACGTTGGCTGGCCGGCTGCTCACGTGGTTTGTGGGGCTCGTCGCCGTGTCACTGGTCACTGGTCACTGGTCACTGGTCACTGATACGGCGTGGTCGGATGAGACGGGATCTGACGCGTCCGCCATTGACGAGGAGGCGATGACCACCGATGAGCCGGTTGGCGAGGTCGCCGCCGGTTCCCCGGTGGAATCACTCGAACCGTCCGCCTCAGGGCTCATCAGCGTGGACTTCAAGGACGCGGACATCAGGCAGGTGTTGCGGATTCTCTCCCTCAAAAGCGGCGTGGATATCGTGGCGGGCCCTGATGTGGAGGGGCTGGTGACGATCAAGCTCACCGATGTGCCCTGGGAGCAAGCCCTCGATATCGTGCTGCGGACCTACAGCTTCCTCTACGAGCGGACAGGCGATGTCATCCGCGTGATGAGCCTTGAAGCGGTGGAGCAGGAGGCGCTGGCGACCGAGGTCTTTCCGCTGAGCTACGCCAAGGCGGCGGAGGTGATGGAGATTGCCAAAGAGATGCTGACGGACCGCGGCAAGGCGAAGTTCGATGAGCGCACCAATGCCGTCATCATCACCGATTTGCCCTCGAACCTGTTTCAGTTGAAGCAAATCGTGGCGCGGCTGGATCAGCAAACCCCCCAGGTTCACATCGAATCCCGCTTCGTTGAAACGCGATTGACCCGCGATGAAAATCTGGGGATTGACTGGTTCGACAGCATGCCCATCACGGTCACTCCGGCCACGTCGTCAACCACCTTTCCGTTCCGGCAAGGGGCCACCTATGGGAAGATCGGGAGCGAGTTCCTCACCAGGCCGGGGGATATTTTCTACACCGGCACCTCAACGGCCACCAGCGCGGCGGCGAACCGCGGCGTCATCCCGAACGCGGGCGGGCAGTTCGTCTTCGGGACGATCACCATGTCCCAGTTGGCGACGACCATCAACATGCTCAAGCAGCGGGTGGATACGCGCGTGATCTCGAATCCCACCATCGTCACGCTGAACAATCAAGAAGCCAGCGTCCAGGTGGGCACCGATGTGAACATCCCGAATTTTCAGGTGGATCCCTCGACGGGCCGGGCGACGGTCAGCGGATTTGAGACGCGTGAGACCGGGATCATCCTGAAGGTGAAACCCTATGTCAATCTCCGCAGCGAAATCGTCATGGATGTCAATCCGGAAATCACCACGGTCGGCTCCGACCGGACCTATGCCTCAGGCATCACCTTTCCGGATTTTGATGTCCAGAAAGCGAAGACGCAAGTCCGGCTCATCGATGGACAGACGCTGGCGATCGGCGGATTGAAACGACAGGCGGAGCGCATTACGCTGAGCAAAGTGCCGGTTCTTGGGGACATCCCGATTCTTGGGGCGCTGTTCACCAATCGCCGGGAGCAGACCCCCTCGGGCCAGGATCAGCTGGATCTGTTGATCTTCATGACCGTTCATCTGGTCCAAGACAAATCCCAGCAGTCCGTGGCGGCCGCGGGTGGCCAATAAGAAGGAGCACGGTCGAATGAACGCCAGACGAGGGTGGCTGCTGTTGCGCGTGGCGGTCGGCACCGGCATCGTCGGAAGCCTGTGGATGCTCCAGGGGTTGGTTGACGCACAGACGACCGGTCGGACCAAAGCCCCCGTGGTGGATGCGGCCGCCGTCGACCAGAAACTGGCGACCATCCTGGAAAACCAACAGCTCATCCTGCAGCGAATGGAGACCCTCCTGGAGGAGCTGCGCATCGTCAAGGTCCGCTGCACCCGCTAGACCCCAGTGGCCAAGTGGCAAGGTGGCCGAGTGGCAAAGCGTTCCATCGACCCTTCGACTTCGCTCAGGGTAAATGCGCCCCATCATGTTAACGTGCATTCTTGGGCGCATTTAGATTGAGTTCGTCCACCCTTCCTTCTTTCCTTCTTCCACTCAGTCACTTGGCCACTGGGCCACTTTGTCACTTCGCTGGTAGCGCTACCTTGACGCTCCGTTTCGTTGTATGGTATAGTTTTTGACTACCGTGGCATCGTGCCTCCAGGAGTCTGCCAACGACGTGGCCCAACTGGATTGATCTGTTCGTCTTCGTTCTCGCATGCCGGGGCTGCTATGTCGGTTTTTCCCGGGGAGGGGCGACGGAGAGCCTCCATGTGGTTGGGCTGGTTGCGGCCACCGTGGCATCCGGCGGCATCGCCGGGCGGATCATTACGTGGAGCTCGCGGTGGTGGCGGTACGACCCCCGCACGCTTGATGTCCTGTGCTCCGCAGGGGCGTTTCTCCTTGTGGTGCTGGCGACGTGCCTCCTGATCCGGCGGTGTGCCTCGTGGCTTGAGCGGCCACGAGTTCCCTGGTTCCTCCGAGGACTCGGGCTGATTCTGGGTAGCGTGAGAGGACTGTGGTGGGCAGCCGTCCTCCTGATCTTCATGCTCGCAACCGGCCAACCCTACCTGACGCGAAGCATCGCCGAACGCTCGCTTGTGGGACCGCAGCTTGTGCAGGTCTCCCGATGGGGCATTCGGCTCGTCGCGGATCGGTTGCCTGGCCGGTCGAGCCGTCCAGCACGTTCCATCTTGTTGGAACCGGGGCCGTCGTGAGCATGCCGCTGATCCCGGAACTGGTGCTGGACGAGATCCAATCGCGCGTCGAAATCGCCGAGCTGATCGGTCGGTATGTGCCGTTGAAGCGGGCGGGACGGCACTTCAAGGCGTTGTGCCCGTTCCATCAGGAACGGACCCCCTCGTTTCATATCAACGTCGACAAGCAGATCTTTCATTGTTTCGGGTGCGGGGTGGGGGGCAACGTCTTTAGTTTCCTGATGCAGCGGGAACGCCTCACGTTTCCCGAGGCGGTCCATCAGTTGGCCGAGCAGGCCAGGGTGGAGATTCCACAAGGCGCCGAGGCGTCTCGCAACGGCCATACCGACCAACTGTATGCGATGCTGGAAAAGACGTGCCGGTATTATGAGCGCCTGTTGGCGCATCCTCGCGAGGGACGGGTGGCCAGAGCGTATCTGCGCACGCGGGGGGTGGCGGAGCGTACCCGGCAGGCCTACCGCCTGGGCTGCGCCCCGATGGCGGGGTGGGATCGGTTGGTGCAGGCCGCAAAAAAGACGAGCCCCGACCCGGGGCTCTTGGAGCGCGCGGGGCTGATTGTGCGAGGCCGGCGAGGGCTCGTGGATCGGTTTCGCCAGCGGCTCCTGTTTCCCATTCAGGACGGCCGGGGTCGGGTGGTGGGGTTCGGGGGTCGCAGCCTTGCCGGGCAAGAGCCGAAATATCTCAACAGCCCTGACACGCCCCTGTACCAAAAGGGCCGTTCGCTCTTCGGGTTGCCCCAAGCCAAAGACGCGATGCTGAAGGCGAAGAGCGCCATCCTCGTGGAAGGATATTTTGACTGTGTCCTCCTCTGGCAGCATGGGGTGACCCATGTCGTCTCACCGCTCGGGACCGCCTTGACCCTGGAGCAGGCCCGTCTGCTTGGCCGGTACGCCCAGCACGTGGTGCTCGCGTTTGATGCGGATGCGGCCGGCGAGGCGGCGACGCTGCGGGGGATCGACGTCTTGGTCGCCAACGGCTTTGAGGTCCGCGTCGCTCAGCTGCCCACGGGGGTTGATCCGGATGAGTACATTCAGGCTCGCGGCTTGGGCGCCTTCACCGAGCTGCTGGGGCAGGCCCTGGGGGTCTTGGAATGGTTGATCCGCGCGGCGACGAATCGCTACGACATCCGCAGCGCGGAAGGGAAGGTCCGCGCGGCTCAATTCGTGTTGCCCACCGTGGCGACCGTGCCCAACGCGATGCTGCGGGCGGAGTATGTCCGCCTGTTGGCCGAGCGATTCGTCCTGCAGGAGCACGCCGTGGCCGAAGAGCTGCGAAAAATCCAACCGCGTACCGCGCAGCCGGTGGAGGGTCGCGTGCCGAGACGCGAGGGGGCGCGCCTCCAGGGAGCGGAGCGCATGGTGGCGGCACTCGTCCTCGACCAGCCATCCCGCTGGGATGCGGTTGAGCGAGCACAGCTCCTATCGGCGATCACCGATGAGCAGTTGCGGCGCATCGTCGCCGCGGTCGGCGAGATGCGGGCGATGTCCCATGCCGATCCAACACCCGCGCAAGTCATCTCGCGCTTCGCGGATGATGAGGCGGGGGGCATGGTGTCTGAGCTGGTCCAGTTGGCCCAGACGGTCGCTCATCGGGACCAGGCCTTTCAGGAATGCGTGCGTCGTCTGAAGTCGAAGGCTCGTCAGGAACGGCTGGCCGGGTTGCAGACGAAGCTGGCAACCGCGCAACAGGCCGGCCGAGAACGTGACGTGTCGGAACTCCTCAAGCAGTATCAGCAGATGGTGAAGGCCCATGACGAAGAGTAAACGGAAAGCCTTTCGTGAGCGACTGGCTCGGGTGCTCGGCATCGGCCGAGATCGCGGGTCCATCACGTATGAAGAGCTCAACCACCTGTTGCCGCAGGACGTGGTATCGCCCGAGGAGATTGACGAGTTGCTGATCTTGCTGGGCAAAGAACATATCGAGATCGTCAATAAGCCTTCGAGAACGACACCCAAGGCTCCGTCCTCGTCGGGAAAAGCCGCGGCCGAGGAGCGGGAGGACGGGGAGGCCGAAGAGCCCGTCGAGTTCAAGCAACTCGATGATCCGGTCAAGATGTATCTGCGCCAGATGGGCCAGATCCCGTTGCTGACGCGCGAGCAAGAACTCGCGCTCGCCAAGAAGATCGAGGCGGCGGAGCTCGTGTTTCGTGATCGGGTGTTCCAGCTGCCGTTCCTCCGACGGGAGCTGTTGAAGTTGACGGATGACCTAATCGGGGGTCGCCTCAATCCGGAGGACTACGTGAAGGATGACCCGAACCTCCGTCGGGAAGAACTCGTCGCGCAGCTCGTCAAGTTGCGCCGGCGCCTGAAGGGCATGCGCGTCAAGGGGAAGGTCCGCAGGCTGCTGGATGACTACCACCTGACGATTCGAGCGATTGAATGGCTGGTGAAGCGCCTGGAGCAGTTCCTCAAGGCCGTGGAGGTCGCCGACCGGCAGCTCGCCCTGTTACGGCGCGCCAAGGGCCGTGGGATGGCCGGCAAGCGGCAGGGCCTCCTTGTGCGGCGGCGGGAGCAACGCAGACACTTGGGCGGGGAACCCGAGACGATGCGCCACAACCTCAAAGGCATCCGCCAAGCGGAGTGGGAGTATACGAGAGCCAAGAAGGAGCTCGTCGAAGCCAACCTCCGGCTGGTCGTCAGCATTGCGAAGAAGTACACCAACCGGGGGCTGTCGTTCCTGGACCTGATTCAGGAAGGCAACATCGGGCTCATGAAGGCCGTCGAGAAGTTCGAGTACCGCCGCGGATACAAGTTTTCCACGTACGCCACCTGGTGGATCCGCCAGGCGATCACGCGCTCGATCGCGGATCAAGCCCGCACGATCCGCATCCCGGTCCATATGACCGAGACGATCAATAAGCTGATCCGCGTGTCTCTGGCGATCGTGCAGGAGACCGGACGGGAACCGATGCCGGAGGAGGTGGCGAAAGCGACGGGCATCCCGGTCGACAAAGTCCGGGGGATCCTGAAGATCGCGCAAGAGCCGATCTCCTTGCAGACGCCGATCGGCGAAGACGGGGACACCCATTTCGGGGATTTCATCGAAGATAAGCGAGCCGTGTCACCGGCGAATGCGACGGCCTACAGCATGTTGAAAGAGCAAATCGAGGATGTCCTCACGAGCCTCTCCGAGCGTGAACGCCAGGTCCTCCTGCTTCGCTTTGGCCTCCAGGATGGCTCGCCGCGGACGCTGGAAGAGGTCGGCCAGATGTTTCATGTGACGAGAGAACGGGTCAGGCAGATCGAGGCGAAAGCCCTTCGCAAGCTTCGGCACCCCACGAGGAGCCGGCGGCTGCGCAACTTCCTCGAGATGACGTTCACGACCGAGAAAGGACACTTCACCCCGTCGTAGGGCCGGTAGCTCAATGGGAGAGCAGCTGGCTCATAACCAGTTGGTCGGAGGTTCGATCCCTCCCCGGCCCACTCGTCGGTGTCATGTGAAATGTGTCACGTGAAAGGTGCTCAGAGGACATTACACTTTACACATTCCACATTGAACAGTTTTGAAAGGGGCGGTTAGCTCAGCTGGTTAGAGCGCTACCCTCACATGGTAGAGGTCACAGGTTCGATCCCTGTACCGCCCACGTCGCAGACCCTTCATGACAGAAGCGCTTGACACACTGAAGAAACTCCAGGAGCTGGACAGCGAGTTGTTCCGACTGCGCCGGGAAGAACAGCACAAACCCTTGGAGCTGGAGCAGGCCAGACAACTGCTGGCGGAAGCGCAGGCCAACGCCAGCGCCGTGGAGGCGCGGCTCAACACGGCGCAGCTCAAGCGGAAGGAAAAAGAACTGGAGCTGGCGACCGCGGAAGCGAGCGTGAAGAAACTGCAGATGCAGCTGTTTCAGGTCAAGACCAACAAAGAGTATTCCGCAATCCAGCACGAGATTGACCAGGCCAAGGCCGATATCTCGTTGCTCGAAGAGCAGATCCTCGAGCTCCTCGAGACGGTCGATCAGCTCAAGCGGGAGCAGACCCAACACCTCGGCCGGGTCGAGGCCCAACAGACCGCGCTGAAACAGGAAGAGATTCGCATCCGTCAGGAGCTCAGCGCGCTCGAGGCGCAATTGCAGCGTCTCGAGGTACAGCGGGCGGATCTCACGCCGCTGGTCGCCTCGGAGTCGCTGGCGTTGTACGAGCGCGTTCTGGCCAACCGTGACGGATTGGCGCTGGTGCCGATTGTGAGGGAATCCTGTGGGGGGTGTAACATGGTGCAGCCGCCCCAGGTGATTAACGAAGCCTACTTGAAAGCCAAGCTGGTGACCTGCGATAGTTGTAATCGGATCCTCTATGTCGACGAAACCGCGTGACGTCGCGGAGATCTCGATCGACGGAGCAAGTTTGGGCAACCCGGGTCCGGCAGGCATTGGGGTGGTCTTCCATGACGGCAAAGGAGGGATTGCCCGCCAGCTCTCCAAGTACGTGGGCGAGACCACCAACAATGTGGCGGAGTACCTGGCGCTGGTGTACGCCGTCGAGGAAGCGCAGGCCTGTGGCCTGATGCGGCTGAGGGTCAAGACGGACAGCGAACTGCTGGCCAGGCAGATCACCGGCTCGTATCGAGTCCGCGATGCCACGCTGCGGCTCCTCCATGATTTGGCGTTGCACATGATGCGCCGGTTCGAGCGCTGTGAAATTCACCACGTGCCTCGGGAACTCAATCACCAGGCCGACCGGTTAGCCGGTCGCGCCGCGAAATCGCGCGCTCTTTGACACCGAAAGGGAGCTGGATGGTCGCCCCCCTGGTTAGATTTGCGAAGCAAATCTAGGGGGGAGGAAAGTCCGAGCTCCACAGGGCAGCGTACCCCGCTAACCGCGGGGCCTCCCGGGGCGACCCGGGGGAGGATTTCCGTCGAAAGGCGGATCCGCCACGCTGTGTGGCGGAAGAGCCACAGAGACGAGCAGCCCCCATGTTTAGATTTGCTTCGCGTTGCGAAGCAAATCTATGGGGGGGACGTGAAACGCGGCAATCTCTACGCGGAGCAAGGCCAAACGTCTCGCTTCTCGGGTGGCCCGCCCGAGTCCCCGCCTGACGGCGGGGCGGTGAGGAGGTAGGCCGCAGGAGCTCCGTTGCAAAGCGGGGCCAAGATGGATGGCCATCACTCCCATACTTTCCTGCCCCTCTCACGAGGGGAAAGTAGCATGGGGGCACAGAACTCGGCTTACAGGCTCCCTTTCGGTCTGTTTCGCATCTCATTGACGTCGGAATGAGGGAAGCGTATACTAACGCCTTTGAAACAGGAGCCTCTATGCCAGTGGATATCCAGGAACGGACGAAGGCGATTGCGCAATTCCGGGCGCATGACCGCGATACGGGCTCGGCCCCGGTGCAGATTGCGCTGCTGACCCAACGGATCAACGGGTTGACGGGCCATTTCAAGACGCACAAGAAGGATGTGCATTCCCGTCAGGGTCTGCTCATGATGGTCAGCCGCCGTCGACGGTTGCTGGAGTATCTCAAACGCCACGACGAACCCAGCTACCGGAAGGTGTTGGGCGAGCTGAACCTCCGCAAGTGAGCCGCCTTCCCTAATGGCCCAACGCGCATCCACATCGCTCGGTTCGACGACATTCTCCCTGGAAACCGGGAAAGTCGCGAAACAGGCGGACGGTTCGGTCGTCGTCCAACAAGGCGACACGGTGGTTTTGGTCACCGCCGTCTACGCCCCCTTCCCGAAGCCAGCGACCCTCGGCGACGTCGTGCCCCTCATGGTCGACTATCGCGAGAAGACGTACGCGGCCGGGCGGATTCCCGGCGGGTTTTTCAAACGGGAAGGGCGTCCTACGGAACGCGAGATCTTAACCGCCCGGTTGATTGACCGCCCCATCCGGCCGTTGTTTCCCCACGGGTTTCTGCACGACATCCAACTCATGGCCATGGTGCTCTCATCCGACGGTCAGTATGATCCCGACGTGCTGGCCATCGTGGGAGCGTCAGCCGCGCTCCATATCTCGCCGCTCCCGTTTCCCAAGCCTGTTGGAGCGGTCAGGGTCGGGTCGGTCAAGGGGCAGTTGGTCGTCAATCCCACGTATCAGCAGCTGACCGACAGCCCGATCGATCTGGTGGTGGCCGGGACGAGCGACGGGGTCCTGTCCATTGAAGCCGGGTTTCTTGAAGTGCCGGAGTCGAACGCGATTGAGGCCATCCGGTTCGGCTATGAGCATGTGCGCCGGCTCATTCGCCTGCAGGAAGAGCTTGGCGCGGCCGTGAACCGGCCCAAAGCCGGCAATCTGATCGTGCGCGAGCCGTCGGCCCAGCTCGTCGGGGCCATCCGCCAGCGCGCGGTGGAGGAGTTACGGCGCAGCAATCAGCTGGCGGGAAAAGACGCCCGCGAGCACGCCGTGGAAATGCTCAGGGAGGCGCTGGTTCAAGAGTTCGCTCCCGAGGGCGGGCCGGTGTCGTCGGCTGAGGTGAACCTCGCGCTGGGAGTGGTCGAGCGGGACGAGGTGCGTCGCCACATCCTCACGCAGCAGCGCCGAATCGACGGCCGTCGACTCACCGACCTGCGGGAGATCCAGTGCGAGGTCGGCGTCTTGCCACGGACGCACGGTTCCAGTCTCTTTACGCGAGGGGAGACCCAGAGCCTAGCGGTGACGACCCTCGGCACCAGCGATGATGAGCAAATGATCGAGGCGCTGGAGGGCGAGTCCTACAAACGGTTTATGCTGCACTACAATTTCCCTCCGTTCAGCGTCGGGGAGGTGCGGCCGGTCCGCGGGCCTGGTCGACGAGAAATCGGTCATGGGGCCTTGGCGGAGCGGGCCCTGGCGCCCATGATCCCGACGAAGGAGGACTTCCCCTACACCATCCGTGTCGTGTCGGACATCCTGGAGTCGAACGGGTCCTCCAGCATGGCGACGGTCTGTTCGGGAAGCCTCTCGCTGATGGATGCCGGCGTGCCGATTCGCGCCGCGGTCAGCGGAGTGGCGATGGGGCTGGTCAAGGAGGGCGACCAGGCGGCGATCCTGACGGATATCTCAGGGCT
This sequence comes from Candidatus Aquivivens invisus, assembly GCA_001804415.1. Taxonomy (GTDB): domain Bacteria; phylum Omnitrophota; class Gorgyraeia; order Aquiviventales; family Aquiviventaceae; genus Aquivivens; species Aquivivens invisus. The sequence goes on along the minus strand of MHGA01000044.1, from coordinate 14,743 downwards.
CGAAGATCACCTCGGCGATATGGATTTTAAGGTCGCCGGGAGCCGCAAGGGGCTCACCGCGCTGCAGGTCGACGTCAAGCTTCCCGCCGGATTGACCATTGACTTGATCGAGCGGATCGTGGCCCAATCCCATCCGGCGCGCCTGGCGGTGCTGGATCTCATGACCAAGGCCCTGGAGACCCCGCGCCCCGCCATCTCCGTCTACGCCCCGCGGATCGTGACGATCAAGATCAATCCGGACCGGATCCGCGACGTGATCGGTCCAGGCGGGCGGACGATTCGCAAGATCATCGAGGAGACCGGCGCGACGATCAATGTGGAAGATGACGGCAGCGTCTCCGTGGCCTCGGCGGACTCCCACAAATCCGAGCGGGCGCTTGAGATCATCCGCTCCCTGACCGAAGAGGTGGAGGTTGGCAGGATCTACACGGGGAAGGTGAAGCGCATCATGAATTTCGGCGCCTTTTGTGAAATCCTTCCCGGCAAGGAGGGGCTGATCCACGTCTCGGAGCTGGCCGAGGGCTTCGTCAAGAAAGTGGACGACGTGGTGAAGATCGGCGATGAGGTCAAAGTCAAGGTGATCGAGATTGATGAGCAAGGCCGCGTGAATCTGTCGAGAAAACGGGTGCTGGCGGACGAACACGAGTCAGCCGCCCCGGTCCCTCAGGTGTCTTCCCGCCAGAAAGGTCCGTCCGACGACGCGTAACGTCCTTCGCGCGACAACCACCCCGCTGCCGGCGCGTGTGGTGAGTGTGTTCATCAGCGCGGCCGGGCTCTTTATCCTCCTCGCCGTGGCGTCGTATCACGCCGCGGACCTGTCCCTCTTGAGCTCGGAACCCAACGCTCCCCTGCGGAATATCGGCGGGGTGGTGGGCGCGTGGGTCGCCCTGATGGCGCGTGGTGGATTCGGCTGGGCCGCCTTTTTGTTACCGTTGCTCGCGGGAATCTGGTCGGTTCGTGCGTGGAGGACGAGGGCCCCGGGCGGGGGGCGGTGGACGACGAAGGCGTTGGGCTCCGTCTTCCTCCTGGGCAGCGGCTCGACGCTGTTGGCCTTGAGCGCTGCGGATCCGGCTCGACAAACCTCGCTCGGCGGGGTTCTGGGTTATCTGATTGTGCGCGCCGGGCGGTATTATCTGGGGTCGACCGGCACCGCGTTGGGCGCTCTCTGCGTCGGGTACCTGTCGTGGACGGTCGTGGCCGAGACGCGGCTTGTGCCTCATCGGTGGGCCGCAGCCCTCGGGCGAGGCATCAGCTTCCTGCGTGATCGCCTCGTCGGCCGCCCGAATGTGGCGGACGGGCGACCAGCGACCGACGGCGCCCGCCTCGCGCCGCGCCCTCTCGCCTCGGCTGAGGCGCCTCCGCTTGCATCGCGCACGGCGGTTGTGACCGTCAAGCCGAAAACGCTTCCCACGCCTGTTGCGCCGGCCAGGCTTGCTCGGGTTCGACCCCTCGATGGGGAACGAGTCGTGCAACCGAGGCCCGCGAGCGGAGGCTTTCAACTGCCTTCCTTAGACCTCCTCACCAAGCCCCCTCCGATGGCGCAGCGGCAACTTGGGGTTGAGGAAGATCCCACGACCAACGCGCGGATCCTCGAGGAAACGTTTCGAGAGTTTGGGATTGAGGCGACCGTCGTCAACATCGATCGGGGTCCCACGGTCACCCGCTACGAGCTCCAACCAGCCCCCGGCGTGAAGCTGACGAGGATCGTGTCGCTCGCCGATGACCTCGCCCTGGTGTTGAAAGCCGCCAGTTGCCACATCGTCGCCCCCATTCCCGGCAAGGGCTTGGTGGGGGTGGATGTCCCGAACAGCCGCGCGACCATCGTGTACGTGCGCGATCTCCTCACCGCGCGCGAGTTCACGCAGCTGCGCTCCCCGCTGGCGTTGGGGATCGGGATCGATGTCTCAGGCCACCCGTTGGTCGCGGATCTGCGCGAATGCCCCCACCTGCTGATCGCCGGCGCCACCGGGTCCGGCAAGACCGTGTGCGTCAATAGCCTGCTCACCGGCATGTTGTATCAGGCCTCGCCGGATGACGTGAAGTTCCTGATGATCGATCCGAAAAAGGTCGAACTGGTCCTCTTCAATGACATCCCGCATCTGGTGGCCCCGGTCGTCACGGACGTCAAACGAGCCGCCGCCGCCCTGGCGTGGGCGGTGGCCGAAATGGAGCGGCGCTACCAGCTCCTGGCGAAGGTGGGGGTGCGGAATATCGACGGGTACAATCAGAAGTTCGGAACCGCCGGCGACCCGGATCACCCGCGGATGCCGTACCTCGTCATCGTGATCGACGAGCTGGCGGATCTGATGATCATCGCCTCGCAAGACGTTGAAGAGGCAATCACGCGGCTTTCCCAGCTCTCCCGCGCGGTGGGGATGCATATCATTCTGGCGACGCAGCGTCCGTCGGTCGATGTGATTACCGGCGTCATCAAGGCGAATTTCCCGGCTCGGATCGCCTTCCAGGTCGCTTCCAAGGTGGACTCGCGCACGATCCTCGACATGAACGGGGCCGACAAGCTGCTCGGTCGTGGCGATCTGCTTTTTCTGCGGCCTGGGACGGCCAAACCGATCCGCGCGCAGAGCGGGTATGTGGCGGATGAGGAGATCGAGCGGGTGGTCGCCTTCTTGAAGGCGCAGCGCCCTGCGAGTTATGATGACCAGCTGATCGCCAAGCAGGACCACCCTCACGAATTAGGGTTGATGGGCGAGCCGGATGAGCTCTATGATATGGCCAAGCGGCTGGTCCTGGAGACCGGGCAGGGCTCCACCTCATTTCTCCAACGCCGCTTGCGGCTGGGGTACGGGCGCGCCGCGCGCATCCTCGATCAGATGGAGCAAGAGGGGCTCATCGGGCCGGCCCAGGGCTCGCGCCCGCGCGAGATTCTCGCGAACTCTGAGGCGGCGGAAGCGAAACCTGAGGCCTGAGGAACGACATGGCTGAGCAGAGCGTCGGGGCGCAATTCAAGCAGGCGCGTGCCGAGCTACGGCTGGCGCTCAAAGACATCGCGCAGGCGACGAAAATCCAGCCGTGGGTCCTGGAAGCCCTGGAGCAGGATACGTTGCACAAGACCATGAGCCCGGTCTATGCCAAAGGGTTCATCGCGACCTACGCGAAATGCCTCCGGCTCGATCCCGAGCCTCTCGTGAGGCAGCTCTATCCGCCTGTTCCGCCTCAACCAGTCGAATCTGAGCCGGTCGGTCCGGCGTCTGCTGAGCCGGCGATGAGGCGTCCTGTGGACATCCCGTGGTATCTGTTCCGTCGGGTCGGGACGGTCGCGGTCGGGCTCATCGTCCTCGTCGTGATGGTGAGGGCGAAGCCGCTGCGCACGCTCTCCATCTCCGCGCCAAGACGCGAAGCGAGCGTAACCGTCACAACCCAGCCGAAGGCCCTTCGGGTTGAATCCTTGGTCATCCCCTTGAACCAGTCGCTTGAGTTAAAGGCGATTGCTCGACGGCCCACGTGGATTTCTGTGGAATCCGACGGCCGGCTCCTCACCCAGCGGGAGCTGGTGGCCGGCGCCCAGGAGACATGGAAGGCCAAACGGCAGTTCAAACTCGTCGTGGCCAAACCGTTTCACGTGGACGTGCTGTTGAATGGGCACTCCATCAGCCCGTTGCTCCTCGCCCATCGCGGGCGGGTGCTCATTCAGCATCGCAGCATCAGCGCCCTGCCTGACGCTCCCGGAACACCCGAACTGAAGATTCAGGCCGGGGTTTCTGCGGAGTAGCCGCTTCCATGGTCGCGCCGCTCCCGCGACATCGTCCTAGGGTTCATCTCATCAGCCTCGGGTGTCCCAGGACCTTGGTGGATTCGGAGCTCTACCTGGGCAAGCTGCAACAAGCCGGATTTACCGTCGTGGACACCCTCGAGCAGGCCGATGTCGCCCTCGTCAACACCTGCAGCTTTATCCAGGAGGCGATCGACGAGTCGGTGGAGACGGTGTTGGACGCGGTGGCGCTCAAGCAACAGGGCAAGCTGAAAGCGGTGGTGGTGGCCGGCTGCCTTGTCCAGCGGTTCAAAGACGGCCTCGTCAAGGAGTTGCCTGAGGTCGACGGGTTCGTCGGGGTGGATGGATTCGGCGAGATCGACGCGATTGTCCAACAGGCCCTGAACGGCGAACATCACGCCCTCATCCGCCGCCGGCCACGCCTGCCGCACCAGGGGCAGCCGTCCCGTGTCGCGCTGACCCCCCCGCACTACGCCTACCTCAAAGTGTCGGAAGGATGCCTCAAGGGATGCCGGTTCTGCGTGATTCCTAAAATCAAGGGGCCGCTGGCGAGCCGGCCGATTGAGGACCTCGTTGAAGAGGCCAGACGGCTGATTGAGGAGCGCGGGGTCAAGGAACTCATCGTGGTGGGGCAGGATACCTCAGACTACGGTGTGGATCTCTATGGGCGGCCCCGCATCGCCGACCTGCTGCAGGCGTTGGGAAAGATTCCGGGCCTCGGGTGGATCCGGTTGTTGTACTGCCATCCGAAGGGTGTGACGCGCGACATCATTGAGGCGATCCGGGATATTCCCGCCGTGTGCAAGTACCTGGACCTGGCCATTGAGCATGCGGATGATCAGGTGCTGGCCCGGATGAATCGCGGAATCACCCAGCAGGGACTTCGGGAACGGGTGGGCATGCTGCGTGCCGAGATCCCCGGGATGACTCTGCGCACCGCCGTGATCGTCGGGTTTCCAGGAGAGACCGAGCAGGCCTTTGCCGCCTTGCTCAGCTTCATCCGTGAGGCGCGGTTTGAGCGGTTGGGCGCCTTTCGGTATTCGAACGAAGCCGGGTCCGCCGCCTTTCGAGATCCTGACCAGATCACAGAGACCCTGAAGGCGCGTCGCTATGACGAGCTGATGAGCCTTCAACGGCAGATCGCCGAGGAGATCAACCGGACCTTGCTGGGCCGCGTGTGTGAGGTGATGATTGACGAGCAGGACCCTGATGATCCGAATGTGTTTCTGGGACGCACGTCCGCCGACTGTCCGGAGGTTGACGGGCTGGTCTACGTGAAGAGCCCGTCGAGGCTCGTCCCAGGACAACTCGTTCACACGCGCATCATCGACACCTACGAATACGATCTGGTCGCCGAACCCCTCATGCCCAATGCGGAATGCGGAGTGCGTCCGCCAAGAAGTGTGGCGGACGAATTCAGAATTCCGAATTGAGAATGACCATTCCCACCAAGGTCACCGTCCTGCGGATTGTCCTGGCCGTCGTGATCATGGGTCTGGTGACGGTCCCGGGCCTTGTCGCCAAGATCGTCTGCCTCGTCCTGTTCACCCTCGCCTCGCTGACGGATTGGCTGGACGGCTACCTGGCCAGGCGGCTCAAGCAAACCAGTCCGCTGGGCATCCTGCTTGATCCCATCGCGGATAAGGTGCTGGTGCTGGGCGTCTTGGTCAGTTTCGTCCAGCTGCATGTCGTGCCGGCTTGGATGGTCATGGTGATTCTGGCCAGGGAGCTGCTCATCACGGGCGTGCGGCTGTATGCCGCCAGCCGCCACTTCGTCCTTGCGGCGGCGAAAGAGGGCAAGCACAAAACCACCTCGCAGATGATCACCGTGATCCTCATTTTGGTGTCGTTTGTCGTCGAGGAGGCCTTCGCCGGCCATCCCCCGCAGCCCCTCGATCATTTGATGGCGCAGGGCATCGCGTGGGCGCTGTGGATCACCGTGGTCTTGACGGTGATCTCGGGGGCCAGCTTCTTCTGGCGCCATCGGGAGATCCTCTTGGATGCGATGGCTCGCCCTTGACATGGGACGATGTCAAGGGCTCGTTAAGGCCCTCGCCACGGTCGGCGGCCTGGGGTATGCGCCGATAGCGCCGGGCACCGCCGGAAGCCTCGCGGGTCTTCTCCTGGGCGTGCTGGGCCCTCGGGCGCCTGGGGCGGCACTGCTCGTCTGGGTGGCGGCGGGATTCCTCATTGGGGTGGCCGCCTCGACGGCCGCCGAGCGCCTCTGGGGCACGATCGATCCGTCCGCCGTTGTGATCGACGAGGCGTGGGCGATGTGGGCGATCATGCTCTCGACCCCACCCGTCGTCTCGTCTGGTCCCATGGCGGCGGTCGCGTTCGTGTTGTTCCGTGCGTTCGATGTCGTGAAGCCCCCGCCGTTACGATGGGTGAGCCGCGCGCCGGGCGGATGGGGCATCATGCTGGACGATCTCGGCGCCGCTGCCTACACCATCCTGATCCTGTACGGACTGGCGGTGACAAGTCACAAGTGACAAGCGACAGGTCAAAGAGGTTCAGAACAGATTTTCGTTTCTCTTGTTGCTTGTCGCTTGTCCCTTGTCGCTGGTTACTCTTCGCATGAGGGCCTTCCTCGCCGTCGAACTTCCTGCTGACATTCGCCGCTCCCTCGCTGATCTTCAATCGCAGTTGGCCAAGACGCGCGCGGACGTGAAGTGGACCGAGGAAGAGAACCTGCACATCACCATGCGATTTCTTGGGGAGCTCACCGGGCCACAGCGGCAGGGTCTTGAGGAGATGCTGCGCCGCGCGGCCTCTCGCCATCACGCCACGACGGTCCAGTTGGACGGCCTAGGTGCTTTTCCTTCAGTCGACTCGCCCCGCGTCCTGTGGGTCGGCATCCGGGAAGGGCAGGAGGAGCTGACGAAGATCGCGCAGGAGATTGAGCAAGGAGTGACGGCGCTGGGCCTGCCGAAGGAGGATCACCAGTTTTCCGCCCACGTCACGCTCGGCCGCGTCCGCTCACCCAAGCACCGCGCCCAACTCGTCGCCGCCATGCGAGCCGTGACGTGGACGCGCCCTGAGCCGTTCATGGCCACCCACCTTACGCTCTTCCAGAGCACTCTCACCAGCGCCGGCGCCCGCTATACCCCACTCGTAAAGTTTCCTTACAGTATAAAAAAGTAATACATTTTCATATTGACACACATTTTATATATTGGTATACTCTCATTGTGAAAGGAGGTTGAACGCGATGGTCGAAACGTCTATCGTGACCACGAAAGGTCAACTGGTGATTCCGGCGCGCATCCGGCGCCGGCTTGGCATCAAGCGGGGGACGCGCGTGTGCCTGATTGAGGAAGGAGAAAAGATTGTCTTGAGACCGCTGACACCAGACTATTTTCGGAAGGCAGCCGGCATGTTGGGGACAGGCGGCAAAGTGTTGAAGGCGTTTTTGGAGGACAAGAAGAGGGAGCGTGAGCTGTGAGCGGTGCGGTGCTTGATGCGTACAGCGTGATCGCCTTTCTTGAGCACGAGCCTGGCTACGAGCAGGTGGAAAAGTTGTTGGAACATGCGGCCAGCACCGGTCGGCTGCTCCTGATGTGCACGGTTAACTGGGGCGAGGTGTACTACAACGTGATGCGTGAGACGGGTTCGTCCAAAGCCGAGGACGTCCGGAGGTTTCTGGAAACGTTGCCCATTGAGCTCGTGCCAGCCGATGTCGAGCTGGCCCGTCAAGCCGCCATCTATAAAGCCTCCCACAAAATGTCGTACGCCGATGGCTTTGCCGCCGCGCTTGCCAAGACGCGCAAAGCCACCCTGGTAACCGGCGACAAAGATTTCAAGCAAGTTGAGGGAGAGATCAAAATAATCTGGCTCGATAATCGGCTGAAACAATCTCCCGCTACTCAATCTCGCAACTAAGGGACGACACATGCCAGTCAAAGAGTGGACGAAAAAGGAAATTGTCTTGTGGGGTCTTGGGATGTGCGGTGGCACTAAGGGCTTTGTTGACACGGAGACCGTGGGGGTTTTCCTGTTTGAGCGTCACCCAGGTATCTTCGGGTTGAAGAGCCATCCTCAATACCCTGACATTGATGTTGCGCGTGTGCAGCTTGCAGATGCCAAAAGAGACAAGGGTGCTGACGATCCGGTACGCGTTATTCAAGATACCGATGACCGAAAGCGCAGAGCGCGGCAGCGTGGAGATGATAAGCGCGTTCTTTCAAGAGATCCGATGTGGAAGTTAAACGACGAAGGCATCCATTGGTACAACGAGAACCGTGAGGCAATCCAACGGTACATCGATTCTGTGACAAAGTTGGGAGAGCGACGGGGACGTGGTTCCATCCGTGTAAGCGCAAAACAAATTTCTGCAGCGGTGATTGAGCGCATCCGTAGGCGACCGTCTTTCGCCAAGTTTACAAGAGACCTGGAGGCCACTTATACGGAGGAGGATCTTCCGATCCTAGATTTTTTCGAAGTCTTCAATATCGATGCGCATACGCCAGAAAATCTTTTCCAATCTGCACGCACGCGCACCCTCGCGGCTGTCGAAACTGATTCGGTTGAAGATAAATACGTCATAGAGCTCTCACGGCTCTACGAACACCGGTATCGGAGCTACTATGATGAGCTGCTGGCGCAAGGAGGGTGAAAGATGCCTGGCTTGGTACTGAAAAGTGACGTGAGCAATGATCTGAAGCAAAATGCTGACCAAATTGGCAGCATAGCAAAAGCGCTCACGGAATTCGTCTGGAACTCAGTTCAGTATCAGCCCGAAGGCCAGACAGCGGAAGTGTCGGTTGTTATCACTCGCGACAGGACTGGTCGTATACACGAAGCGTCTATCGTGGACAATGGGCGGGGAATGAGTCTCGTGGACCTTCAAACATTCTTTACTATGCATGCCGAAAACCAAGACAGACTTGCAGGAAAGACGGGACGCGGACGCTTTGGCACGGGTGCCAAGGCGGCAGCTATGGCTGTCGCTGACGAAATGGTGGTCGATACAGTCAAGAGTGGCGCGCGCACTATTGCCACCCTTCACCGAGATGCTCTGAGAGCAGGTTCATCAGAAATTCCAATCCCCTCAAGCGCCACGCAGACGGACAAACCAAACGGAACGTGCGTCACACTACGCCATTTCCGGCTCAAGCGGTTTAAGGAAGAGGCCGCCAAATCCTATCTACAACGTGCCCTCGGGCGGGCTCTCCTCACACATAGGGTCACATGGAACACGGAACCATTAACATATAGCGAGCCGGCACATCGCACCGAATGGGTGTTGGAGCCACCTGAAGAATACGTATCACAGATCGGGAATGTACAGCTCTACGTTCGGCTTTCAGAGAGTTGGCTTTCAGAGTATGAGCGCGGCATCACAATCACTGCGAATGATGTTACTCACGAGTGCAACTTTCTCGGTGATCACGGGAACTCGCCATACGCTGGACGAATCTTCGGTAGTGTGGAGGCGCCTCTCCTGGAACAGGAGGACGAAGAGGGACGTCCCGCCTATACTGCCGATCGAACTATGAGGCTAAACCGAGAAAACTTGCGTGTCAACGCTCTGCTCTCATGGGTAAATGACGCGACCGGAGACATTATTAAGGCCCTCGAGACAGAGGAGAAAGCCCAACAGGACCGTGCTCGTCAAGAGCAGTTGCGCAAGACTGCGAAGACGATTGAGGATGCGCTCAACCGGCGACTTGCACATGCTTTCGAGAGCATGGAGCGCAAAATAAATTTGAAGGTAACTGCTAATCCATCCCTGCTAGGTCTTGAGGTTCAAAACTCCGATCTTTCCACAAGTGTTGAGGTTTCTGGTGGTGACGAAGGTGAGCAAGAGTATATCCGCGACGACAAAGGAGATTTACGATGGCGGGACGCTGCGGAGAATGAGAAGCCTAACTTTAAAGTACGTGAAAACGAGCACGGTCCTGGGCCGGGCCTAGGAACTGGTCCTGGTCCTGAAGACGATAAAGAAGCCAACGCCGTTCAGGAGGATCAGGGAGAAAAAGGTGCAAAACCACGTGACACGCAGCAGGGCAACCGAAAGAAACTACAGCCTAGGGGCAGTTTTCGTGTGATCCCAAAGGCGATGGGTCCGGATGCCCCACGCGCGTACTACGCGGCAGCCTACATAACGATCTACGTAAATACTGACCATCCCCAGATTGCAGCAACCGGAAATGAAAGTAGTGTCGAATTCAAGATTCTCCTTGCTGAGTGTGCAGCAAGCGAATTCGCGCTGGCTCTTACGGCCATGCGAATCGAAAATGGTGACCCAGACATAGATCCGAATCAATGGCCAACAATCATCACGGCCATCCGACGTGAAGAGAGCGAAACGGGTGCTGAGCTCGCTCAAGCTATTATCAACTATAAGATGGGAGTGATGTGAGTAACAAGGCGCAGGAAAACGGAACTGAATTCCTCTAACCTGACCGGTAGGTAGGTATTTATGTGTTTGCGGCGTGGCGGCGGAGGAGGTCGAGGGCGAGTTGGGCGGCTTGGGATTTGATCGCGAGGCGGTCGCCGTGAAACTGGTACCGCTTCACCACCGTGCCTCGACGGTCGGACACCGCCATGTAGACCAGCCCCACCGGTTTGCGCGGCGTGCCTCCTCCGGGGCCCGCGATGCCGGTGATCGCAAGTCCCAAGTCACTTCCAGCGCAGCGCCGAACCCCGCGAGCCATCGCGCTGGCGACCTGAGCACTCACGGCGCCGTAGCGCTTCAAGGTCGCCTCGGGCACCCCTAACAGCTCCTGCTTGACCCGGTTGTGGTAGGCCACGACCGACATGATCAGGTACCGGGAGCTGCCCGGCACATCCGTCAGGTGATCAGACACGAGCCCTCCGGTGCACGACTCGGCCACGGCGAGGGTCAGGCGGTTCCGGGTCAACGTCTTGCCGATGACGTCCTCCAGCGTTTGGTCATCCTGCCCATAGATCGCTTCACCCAGGTGGTGCCGCAGCGCGCGTTCGACACGATTGAGGTGGCGGCGCGCCGAGGGCAGGGATCCGCCGGTGACCGTCAGCCGAACGTCGACCGCCAGCAGGTTCGGATACAACCCCACCTGCATGACGCGAGGAATCCTGACGGCTCGCAGGGCTTCTTGAATCTGCAGCTCAACGAGCCCAACGGTTCTCAGCGTGCGCGTCGCAATCGAGGAGCGGCCCGCCATCCGTCGAAGGCGCGGCAGGACTGAGCGCTCCATGATCGCGCGCATTTCCCGCGGGACGCCAGGCAGGGCCACCAGGGTGCGGTGGTACCCACCCGCAGGACCGTTGAGCTCCAGCCAGATTCCTGGCGCGGTTCCCACCGGATTGGGGAGGGCCTGCGCGCCGCGCGGGAGCGAGGCCTGGCGCAGCGCCAAGCGGTTGAGACGACGATGATGCGCCCGGTAGAAGAGGCGCACGCGCCGCCCCACCTCCGGCACAAACCGCAGGGGGCGGTTGGTGGCCTGGGCCAGGGCGGAGGCGGTCACATCATCAAACGTCGGGCCCAACCCGCCCGTCAGAATGACCAGGTGGTGGCCGGCCAGGGTCTCCCGCACGGCGTCCACAATGACCGGGGCCTCATCGGGAACCGCCAGGTGCCTCGCGCAGGCCACACCGGCTTCTTGGAGGCGCCGCGCGAGGTAGGCCGCGTTGGTGTTGACGGTCTGCCCGCTGGTCAGCTCCGAGCCGATGGAGAGGATCGCCGCCCGCATGACTTCATATTATATATGAGGTATAATACCGCCGATACCCAAGTCACGCCACGACCAGGAAAGGATGCCGAGATGGCCACAGCAGAGAAAGACCGAGATAGGGAGCGGCTGGACCGGGCAAAGGCGCTCGAGCTGACCCTGAGCCAGATTGAGAAACAGTTCGGCAAGGGCTCGATCATGCGCTTGGGGCAGGAGACGAAGTTCGATATCCCGGCGATTTCCACCGGATCGCTGACGCTCGACCTGGCGCTGGGGATCGGGGGCCTGCCGCGAGGGCGGGTGGTGGAAATCTTCGGGCCAGAGTCATCCGGCAAGACCACGCTGAGCCTGAGCGCGATTGTCGAGACGCAGCGGGCCGGGGGCGTGGCGGCCTTCATCGATGCCGAGCACGCGCTGGATCCGACCTATGCCAAGATCATCGGGGTCAATCTCGATGACTTGCTGATCTCTCAGCCGGACACCGGCGAGCAGGCGTTGGAGATCGCCGAAATGCTCGTGCGGTCCAACGCGGTTGACCTGGCGGTGATCGACTCGGTCGCAGCACTGGTCCCTCGGGCGGAGATCGAGGGCGAGATGGGCGATCAATTCGTGGGCCTGCAGGCGCGGCTGATGAGCCAGGCGCTGCGCAAGCTGACGGCCGCGATCTCGAAGTCGAAGACCTGCTGCGTATTCATCAATCAACTGCGTGAGAAGATTGGCGTGATGTTCGGGAACCCGGAGGTCACGCCGGGCGGCCGGGCGCTGAAGTTTTACTCCTCGGTGCGAATCGACTTGCGGCGTATTGAAACCCTCAAGTCCGGGGAGCGCGCCGTGGGCAACCGGGTGCGCGCCAAGATCGTCAAGAACAAGGTCGCGCCGCCGTTTCGCCAAGCGGAGTTCGACATCCTGTTTGACGAAGGGATTTCAAAGGCGGGCAGCCTGCTGGATGCGGGGGAGAGCGCCGGCGTCATCCAGCGGCAGGGCAGTTGGCTCTCCGCTGGTGAGACGAAACTTGGGCAGGGACGCGAAGCGGCCCGGTTATTCCTGAAGGAGAATCCAAAGCTCATGCAGCAGCTTGAGGATCAGATTCGTCGTCCTTCACCGCCCGTTCAGCCAACCCTGTCGGAGGCGTCTGTCTAAACGATGAAAGGATCGACGATTCGAATTCTCGGACTGTGTGCCGTGATTGCCGGCATCGGGTTATTTGCGGGACGTGTGGAGCTGTGGTCGGGCAGCGCCAAGCCCTCAGGACAGACGGTGGTGGGGTTGGATCACGTGCAGGCAGGGCAAGCCGCCTCTGAAGCCGAGACCTTGGAGCAGGCGTTCATTCGAGTGGCCGACCTCGTAGGATCGGCGGTGGTCAGCATCTCAACGGAACAAATTGAACAGGTCCAACGCTACTTCCGGGGGCAACCCTTTTTCGGCGACGAGTCGTTTGACGACTTCTTCCGAGACTTCTTTGGGCAGGCCCCCGGACAAGGCCAGGAGTTCAAGCGGTTCGGGCTTGGCTCCGGCGTCATCATCGACAAACAGGGTTACATCTTGACGAATGAGCATGTCGTGGCCGATGCCGATAAGATCACCGTCACCCTGGCCGACGGCCGGGAGTTTTCAGGCGAGATTAAGGGGAAGGACGTGCGGTCCGACCTGGCGGTCATCAAGATCGATGCCAAGAACCTGCCGGCGGCGGTGTTGGGCGACTCTTCAACCGTGAGAACCGGGCAATGGGCCATTGCGTTGGGCAACCCCTTTGGCTTGGTCGGCTACGGCTCGCCCAACCAGGTGCTGGGCCCTGAACCGACGTTGACCGTCGGGGTCGTCAGCGCCCTGCACCGGCGTCTCCCGCGGGTGTCGCGTTCCGATCGCGATTATTCCGACCTGATTCAAACCGATGCCGCGATCAATCCCGGCAACAGCGGGGGCCCATTGGTCGGCATTCACGGAGAGGTGATCGGCATCAACGTGGCGATCCTTACCAGTTCTCGAGGCAGCGAAGGGGTGGGGTTTGCGATTCCGGTCAACAAGGCCAAAGCGGTCCTGGATGCGCTGATTGAGGGCCGCAAGGTGACGTACGGCTGGTTGGGCGTGCAGATTCAGGACATCACCGCGGATGTGGCGGAGTACTACGGGCTTTCGGAGAGGACCGGCGTTCTGGTGTATCAGGTGCTGCCCAGTGGACCAGCGGAGAAAACCGGGTTGAAAGACGGCGACATCATCAAGACCTTCGATGGCACCGCCGTGAAGAACGCCGGCGAATTGGTGGATGTGGTCGGGCGCGCGAAGGTCGGCCGCAAGGCGGAGATCGCGGTTCTTCGAGAAGGAAAGACCAAGACGTTCACCATTGAGATCGGCGAGCGGCCGACGGAAGTGGAGCTGGTCGGCGGAGCGACGGAAAGCTGGCGGGGGCTGAAAGTCGCCGAGATCACCCAAGGCCTTTCGGAGCAATTCGGATTCGGCCCGGAGACGACCGGGGTGGTGGTGACGGAGGTGGAGCCGACCAGCCCCGCCGGCGAAGCGCACCTGCAGCCTGGCGACGTCATCAACGAGATCAATCGCAGACGGATTGCCTCGGTGAGTGACTACCGCGAGGCCGTCTCGCAGATTCCCGCCGGAGCCAACGCCTTGGTCAGAACCAACCGAGGCTATGTCGTCATTAAGGCGGCTCGCTGACCGCGACCGCTGGCTGCGCCTGGCCCAACGGTATCTTCGTTTTGGGACCCGTTCCTCGGCCGAGTTACGGACGTATCTGACAGGCCGCCACGCCTCCGAATCGGCGGTGGCGCGCATTCTGAAGGCGTGCATTCAGGCAGGGCTCATTGATGACCGCGCGGGCGCGAAACTCTTGGCGCAAGCTCTGGGGGATCGCGGCTATGCCGCCGCGGCAATCCGAGCGACACTGCGTGACCGAGGATTCCATGACCACGCGATTGATGACGCACTCAACGCCATGCAGGCTCGAGCGTCTGATGAACAGCGCGCTCGAACCGTGGTCGCCCAGGCCCTTAGGAGATCATCCGCATCAACCCCTCGGTGCCGGACCGCGGTGGCGAGCCGGCTGGCCCGGCGCGGGTTTGACCCAGAGCTGATCGACCACCTCCTCCTGGAAGCCTTTGGTCCCCGACGCCCCGATGACGAGTAACGAGCTGCGGGATCGGTTTCGGGCCTTTTTCAAGGCCAAGGAGCATCCCATCATCCCCAGCGATTCCTTGATCCCCAGCGGAGACCCTACGGTGTTGTTTACTTCCGCCGGGATGAACCAGTTCAAGGATTATTTTCTCGGCAAGCGAACGGATTTGAAGCGGGCGGCGTCGTGTCAAAAGTGCCTGCGCACCGGCGATCTCGAGCGGGTAGGCAAGAC
>MHGA01000043.1:7453-12061 GCA_001804415.1 Candidatus Aquivivens invisus | reverse complement strand
AGCGGGGGCATCGCTGTCGCTTGGTCATCGGTAGATCGTATCATAGTAGGTGGCAAGAACACGACTTTACCCAAGTGTAATGTCACTTTGTTAAACCCATTACACATTACACAGTTCACATTTAACAACTATGAGGGGGGTTCAATGCGACGAAACAGATCGTAGTACCCGGAGAGTTTGGCGGCCAACAGCCAGGGATGTCGGTCGCGGTCGGTCATCTTGATACGCCGCAAGGCGAAGGGATCGCAACCTGATCGAGTCGTGCCCCGATTGGTGGTACAGGCCGCCAGATAACCGTGCCCCCTCGCCATGGCCTGCACCTCAGGGGTAAAGCCTCCGACCGGGTAACTCAGGATGCGCACCGGGCAGCCAAGCTGCGTCTCCAGAATCCGCTTGGACTCGGCCAGCTCCCGCTCGGCCTCTTGAGGCGAGGCCAGGGGAAGATACGTGTGGTTGAGCGTGTGGCTGCCGACCGCTAGCCCGTCCTTTGACACCGCTCGAAGCTGCTCCCACGTCATGAAGCCAGGCAACCCGACTTCGGTCGGGGTCACAAAGACGGTGGCGCGAAACCCGAATCGCCGCAGCAAGGGCGCTGCCACCGTGCACGTTTCTTCATACCCGTCATCAAACGTGATGACCGTGCTGTTGCGAGACACCGAGCGGCCCTCGATGAGGTGGCCGGCCAACTGGGACAGCTCCCACACCTGGCAGCGTCGGCGCGCCAAAAACCGCAGGTGGCCCTCGAAGGTCTCCGGAGCCACCGTCGGGACATGATCCCCCTTGGGCTGCCCGATCCGGTGGTACGCAAGAATGGGAACAGTCCAGAAGCGCATTAGGGTCTCATTATAGCATGGCCGTCTCGCCAGCCGCCAAGACCCGGACGACGTCAACGGCCAAAGCCGTGCCGAACCGCCCTCGATCCCCTCCTCGCAGCCCCTCCAGGAAGTACGCCAGCATGCGGGTGAGCGGCGGGTCGGTCGAGGCGGAATCCAACGCGTGCAGCGTCAGCGGTTCGGCCTGCGCGTTCTCGTATCGCCGGACGTAGTCAATCGCGGCGGCGGTGAGGGGAGTCGGAGACGCGTCATCGACCACGTAGAGATGGCGGTCCGTCACGACGGTCAGCCGCCGGCGTTTGTCCGGCGAGAGACGCCCGGCGTGAATCCACCCGATGGCTCCGGTGGCGAACTCCAGGCGAAGGCTGAGCATCTCTGGAACGCCTTGAGGATCGCGCGGACCGCCCAAGGCGAGTGTGGCCGTGGGCACCTGTCCCACAAGATCCAGGCACAGGCTCACATCGTGCGGGACCCAGTCCCAGAGGGCCGTTGTGTGACGCCGGAACGGGCCGAAGGCCATGCCTTCGGAGCAGACGATCCGCACGACCTCGCGGCGTTCACGCAGATGCCGGCGCAGCGTTTCATAGGCCGGATGGAAGAGTTGGGTATGATCGACCAGGACAGGGACGCCACTCTTCACCACGAGCTGGTGGAGTCGTTGAGCGGTCGGGACGTCCAGGCAGAGGGGTTTTTCAACGAGACAGGGTTTGCCCGCCTCAAGGCAGGCTGTGAGGATCTCGGCATGGGTATCCGGCGGCGTGGCGATGATCACCGCATCACACGGGCTGCGGACCACAGCCTGCCAATCCTCCATGATCTGCGCGGGCGGGGGAAGTTGAGCGGCTTGCTCGTGGTGGCGACAACAGACGGCCTTCAGGGTGCAGCGCTGGGCAAGCTGCTGGATGGTCCGGAGATAGGCCTGGCCCCACCGGCCAGTCCCAATGAGTCCGAGCGTTATTGGCGTATCCATCTTAGTGCTTGGTGCTTGGTGCTTAAAAGGGCGAGCCGGTGTACACGCGCTTCGCCCAGCGCATGAACCGACCCAATCCCTCTGGAAGTCCGACAGCCGGATGGTAGCCGAGGTGGCGCGTCGCCTTGCTGATCTCAGGGCATCGACGCTGGGGTTCGTCGGACGGATAGGCATCGGGATACTCAATCACTTCAATCGGCAGCTTGCGTCCAGCCACCCGCTGGAAGATCTGCGCGAACTCCAGCATGGACAGCTCCGGGGTCGGATTGCCGATGTTGTAGGCTTGCCCGCGCGTCCCGTTCAACAACGCTTTGAAGAACCCGACCATGGCGTCGGTGATATAGCAGAATGTCCGCGTCTGCCTCCCGGTCCCGTAGACGTGGAGGGGCCGATGCCCGACGATGCGGCTGGCGAAGTTTGGAATCACCCGGTAATCCGTCTCCGACATCCCCGGGCCGTAGACATTAAACGGCCGCACCATGGTCGCCGGCACCCCAAACTGTCCATGAAAGATGACGCACAGCGTCTCCCCTAATCGTTTGGACTCGTCGTAACAGGCCCGCGGCCCAAGACACGAGACATTGCCGTTGTAGGACTCCGGCGTGGGGACGTGCTTGGCATCCGGATTGCCGTAGATCTCGCTGGAGCTGAAGAACAAGAATCCTTTGACGCGTCTCTCCCGCGCCATCTCCAGCAGGTGTTTGGTACCGAGGGTCGCGACCTCGAGGGTTTCGAGCGGGTATTTGCGGTAGTAGTAGGGGCTGGCGATCCCGGCGGCGTGCACGATATAGTCCACCGGCTCGCGAAGGGTCAAGGGCGTCGTGAGGTCGTGCCGGATGAAGTGATAGCCCTTCCGCCACGCCCGGCTGAAATGCGGGAGTGCGCTGGTGACGTGGTTGTCGATCACCAGCAGACGGCACGGGCGCTTCAGCACGTGTTCGTTCAGATAGGCGAGGGTCAGCACGAGATGCCGCCCGAGGAAACCGTGCCCTCCCGAGACGAGCACGGTCTGATTCTCGAAGCGCGCGACGTCCCGCCCCAACCGCTCAACGATTTCCTTGATGTCCGACTCAAGATAGAGCGTCGTCATCGAACCTCAAGGTGCGGGAGCGGAACGATGAAATGGCCTCCCTGATCGACGAACGCCTGATGTGTGCGCATGATCGGCTCCGCGAAATTCCAGGCGAGGATCACCACGTCGTCCGGCCGCGTGGCCGCGTCGTACAAGGCCGTGGAGGGCACGACCGGCAGATGATAGCCGGGGGAAAACCGCCCCTGTTTCCAGGGGCTGTCGTCACAGAGATACTCGATCACCTCAGGCCCGAGGCCGAAATGGAACATCAGGGTCGTCGCCTTCGCCGGCGCGCCGAAGCCGGCGATCCGTTTCCCCTCCCGCTTCAAGCCACACAGCAGGCTCATGAGCTCCTCCTTGCGCTGCTGGATGCGCGTGAACAAGTCGCGGTAGGCCGCAAGGCCAAAGAGTCCCAGGGAGGTTTCCAGTTGAATCAACTGCTCGACGCGAGCGTGATGCGGCCAGCGTCCCCCCTTCCGCTGGGCGATGCCGCGCAACGACCCTCCGTGCGTGTCCACCCGGATCGTGTCGATGAGCTCCATCCCGTGCTGCTGAAACAATCGCGTCAGCGGCTTGACCGTATGATAGCTCAGATGCTCATGATAGATGGTATCAAACAGCCCCTGGTCCACCACATCGACGAGGTAGGACACCTCAAAGACCAACACCCCATCCTGATGCAGGAGGTGGGCGACGCCCTCCACGATCCCATGCAGGTCATCGGCGTGGGCGAAGACATTATTCGCGGCCACCACCGACGCCTCCCATCCCTCTCGGTGGAGCCGTTGCGCCAGCGCCAGATCGAAAAACTCAGGCAGGGTGTCGACCCCGCGTTTCGTCGCCTCGGCGGCGATCGCCTGGGCCGGGTCGATTCCCAGCACCCGCATGCCGGCGTCTTTGAAGCACCGCAGCAGCGTGCCGTCGTTGCTGCCGATTTCGATCACACGGGAGCCCGGCGGCATCCCCGTCCATTGCAGCACCTCCGCCGCATACCGCCGGAAGTGCTCCACGAACACCGGCGAGGTGCCCGAGACGTAGACGTAGTGGCGGAAGAGCCGCTGCGGATCGACGACGTCGAGCAACTGCGCATGCCCGCAGACGCGGCACAGATGCACCTTCAGCGGGAAACGGTCCTGCGGTTTATCGACCTGGTCAGCCTCGACGAACTCGTTGGCGAGCGGCGTGTCGCCCAGTGACAGCGCAAGGGCCAACTCGCGCGATCCGCACACTCGACAGTCCGTTCGCCTCCGCAGTGACGGCTGAGCCATCGTCTGGCTCATCACGATCCGGAGGATTGCCCTGGAGTCACGCGAACGGTATCCTGTTCGTAGTCCGCCATCGTCCGGCTGTTCCGCGACACGGCGAAGATCACGGAGTCCTCGGTGAATTCCATGATGTGTTCGTACATCGCCGGGGTATAGAACAACTGCCCCGGCTGAATCACCCACCGCTGATAGGCCCCTCGCTCGCCGACGGGCCGATGGGCATAGATCAACCCTCCCCGCTGCAGCCAGCAGTAGTGGAAGTCCGTTTTGTGATAGTGGTTGCCTCGGGTCGCGCCGTGCTTCGAGGTGATGACGAGCGCGCTGCCCAGCGGTGCATCCACCAAATTCTGGATCTCCCCCCGCTCATCCACAAACGGGGGACGCAGCGGCACCATCGCCTCACCCGGTTGAGCTGCCATCCCGTTCCTCCTTTTCGACGGCGCTGACCCTCACGGATGGCCCGCCGCA
>MHGA01000043.1:0-7412 GCA_001804415.1 Candidatus Aquivivens invisus | reverse complement strand
CGGCCGGCAGCCTCCTGGGTGCTGATCCCCAAGACGCCGTTCCCAACACTTCACCCATGTCAGCCAGTGGCTCCAGCTGAACATCATGCTGAAGAGCAGCCCGATGGTCCCCTCACGGTAGGCCTGTTTTTTGACGTACAGCTTCCAGAAAATCTTGAGGGGCTTGACGGTCACATGGTAGAGGATGGCCCGGTCAGAACAGCCAGGGCGTTGGTGGCATAATCCGCTCGCTTCAACCGAGGAATAAAAATTCGTCCGGTCGATGACTTGGGCCAGATTCTGATACGGATAGTGCTGTATGGGAGCCTCGCAGCGACCGATCGCTCCTTCCACCCGCAGCGTTTCATGGACACTGTGGCCGATGTAGCGGCCTGCCGCGCGGCGAAACAGCTTGGTGCCCCAGTCGTTCCATCCGCCGTACCGAACCGAGTGTCCCAGGAAGCAGTTGTGGCGACGGATCTGGAAGGCGTTCGCCGCGGGGCGTGCTCGGAGGAGAAGCTCCAGCTCCCGCCGGAGGGCCTCCGGCACGCGCTCATCGGCATCCATCTGCAAGATCCACTCGCTGGCGGCCTGCGCCATACCCAGATTGCGCTGGGTGTCAAAATCGCCGCCTGACGCGTGGGACACCACGCGCGCCCCCAGGGACTGCGCAATCGGCACCGTCTCATCGGCGCTCTCATCATCCACCACGATGCGCTCATCGGCCCAGGCGACGGTCTTGAGGCAGTCGGCCAGCTGGCGGGCCTCGTTCTTCGCGATGATCACCACGGCGAGCCGTTCCCGCCTGGCCGACAGGGCAAGGTACCAATCGAGCTCCCTCGCAATCACCGGACAGGTCGCGAAGGACCCGAACATGGGGAGGCCATGAAGCCAACGGCTCCGTTCAAATGAACGCCGGTGGCGCGCGGAGAGGACGAGGAGTCCTTTGAGCCGCTTGGGCTCGTCTTTTCCCCGATAGCTGGCAAGCAGCGAGGCGCACTGAAGCCGCGCTGTCCCCTGCCCCATCCGCGAGGAGAGGAATCGAACCTTGAGGTTGGTGTGCTGGATCCCCATCCAAGGCCAGCGGACTCTGAGACGCTCTCCGTTGCCGATCACGAACAGTTGGAGGCGGATCCCCAAGCGCGCCAGTCCACGGGCGACGTGGAAGGGATCGGCAACGCCTGCGTCCGACACCTGCTGTGCGTCACAGACGACCGCCAGGTGGCGAGGCGGCCCCCACCGTTCCTCGAAAAGCTGACGTGTCCGAGGCCGTTCCTGCCGCCAGTATCTCTCCACCGTATTGATGGTGACATTTTCCCAATGATACACAAACGCTCCAGTGGCCTGCACGCAGAGACACCCTGCGCGGGCCGCCCGCCGGCTGAAATCCGAATCATCCATGCCACCGGTCGCATAGACCTCATCCAGCAGGCCGATGCGTTCGATGACGTCCCGTCGAACCACCAGGCACGCGCCGTTACATTCCCCGACCTCGTGATACGACGACTCCTCCGCCCGCGGCTGTTTGGCGATCCGCCGCCGAAACATGTCGAGGGTTTCATGGCGCAATTTCCAGCCAGGGTTCACGAGCCCGATGCGCGGATCGGCAGCCGCCACGCGCAGCATCGCCGACAGCCACCCATCCAGCAACACCAGGTCATTGTTCAGCCAGCAGATGAATGGCGCCGTCGACCACCGGATACCCTGGTTGACCGCCCGCACCCAGCCAAGGTTCTGTTCGTTGCAGAGCAGCTCAACGCGAGGATGCTCGGCTTGAAACGCCTTGAGGTAGGCGACGACCTCCGGGCGGCTTGCGTTATCCACGATGAGCAGACGGTAGTCAATCTCCCCGTCACGCAGGCTCGTGAGCAGGCTCTCCAAACAGGCTTTCGTGTAGTCGAGCTTGTCCCACGAGACAAGAATCACGTCGCACCGGACGCGGCTCCGCGTCTGACTCATCCGGCTGATCCCCGCTCGGCCCGGCTCAATTCCCAGTACTTGGCCCACTTCAGGAATTCGACCCCCGCAAAAAAGATCGCAAACACCAGCCCGTGCATGCCTTCGCGGAACCCGCGTTTCTTGACATAACTCTTCCAAAAGGTCTTCAACGGCTTCTTCAGGAACAGCCAACGGGCCTGGCGCTCAGCCAGCGGGCCTCGGGTTTGCAACAGCTCCTGCGCGGCGAGGGTCGTGTAGCGGTTATGGCGGGCCAGGAACTGCGCCAGGTCCCCGCACGGATGATGCTCAATATCCACATCCAATTGTCCGATCGTCCCCTGGACGATCGGGCGCTCGTGCACGAGTCCTTCATACCGCACGGCGTCTCGACGGACGAGGTTGGGCAGGTAATGGTACCACCCCCCGCCGCGCATGAAGCGGCCCAACAGGTAGCTCTTCCTGCGGAACTTGAAGGCCGCATGACCCGGCGGATGCTGCATGAGACGCTCCACCGTCGCGCGGAACTCGGGCGTCACCACGTCATCCGCGTCGATCTGCAGGACCCAATCGCCCTGCGCATGCTCCATCCCGAGATTGCGCTCCTGGGCAAAGCTGCCTTCAAAGGGATGCGCGATCACGCGGGCCCCGAATCGGCGGCAGATCTCCGCCGTCCGGTCCGTGCTCATCCCATCCACCACGACGATCTCATCCACCCATCGCACGCTCTCCAGGCAGCGCGCGATCCTCGCCTCTTCGTTCTTGGTTAACACGACCACCGAGAGTCGAGCGCGGGCACCCATCATCGTCGTCGCGTGACTGAAAGGAGGCTCCTAGGCTTCCCAGAATAATCCAATGGCCTTCGCCAGCTCCCGAGCCCGATGGGCGTTGGTATGCCCTTGCAGAACCCAAGCCCTCGCCCCCTGCGTCTTGGCCTTCCGCTCCTCAGGGTGGGTCAAATAATAGCGCAGTTTCTCGCGCAAGTCTCCACCGCCGGTCGTAAACACCACGTAGGGTTTGAGAGGCTCCAGGGAGGGCATGTAGTCGGAGAGCACAAAGGTTCCGCAGGCGAGCGCGTCGAACGTGCGGCCACTGGGCATGTCGTCCTGCCGTTGAGGGAGGCTGTGATAGGACAACATGATCTGACACGAACTGTGGACCACCGGACCCAGCCGCACCGGAAGCCGGCCTCTGGCAAAACGGCGAAGGGCGCTGGGCTCGGCGTGATCCCACCCTGAGCCCCAGATCGCGAACCGATGCGCCGTCGCCGGCACCATGTAGTGAGTAGCGTGGTCGCCTGATCGGCCGGCGGTTGAGTAGTTGCCAATGAACGCCACCTCATCCGCAAACCGAGGATGTTCAGGCACCGGGTGGTACAGCCGTCGACTCGTGCACGTCACAGGCAAATAGCGCAAGTCCGGGAAGTGCTGGCAGAGATGGGGCGAGGCGCAAAACACCGGGTCGAACTGCTTGAGGAACTCAGGAATCCGATGCGCCCAGCCGCCGTTTTGAAGCCACAACACCGTCCTCGTCCCCCGGCGCGCGATCGTCGGATAGTCCGGCCACATGACGATGACGAGGTCGGCGTTGATCGTCCGAGCTTCCTTGACGTCGTAGAGCTGCCACGAGCCAATCTCCGGGCAGTGCGTGGCCAGCGCTTCGCCAAGCTCCTCAGCGACGAACTCATCGCCGGCAATCCGCAGAAACGGACTGAACCGGGAGATCCGGCTGTTGAGACAGATGCCAAGATGCAGGAGTCTCGTCCTTCCTCGTCGAACAACCCAGCGATGGGGAACGCACGTCCTGAGCGTCCAATGCGTGAGCTTTCTGACGAGGCGTCCCATCACGGGATAATCTCAAGGGTGTAGTACGGGTGCGTCCTCATTACCTCCGGCACATCACGCGGTTCGACCCGTTCTGCCACGGGGAACTCCTCGGGAACCATGGGGTGGATGTTGCGCATCTCGCGTTGGTGCGGCCAGGTTGACCAGACGTGTCTGAACCACTCGCGTTGCACTTGGTCGGCGACGGAGAACGTCGCGATCTTCTGCCGCATCTTCGCTTCAGACCTGGCGTAAGAAAAATGGTAGAAGACACACCGCTCGGGTGGAACGAGGCGGCGCGGCCCCGGGCTATTGGTTTTGTTGTCTCCGATAAACCGCGTCGCGCCAAGCAGCGGAAGTCCCAAAAGCCTCCGGTGTCGCTGAATCTTGAAGACCCGCCACGGCGTCCACTTCATCGCGTGGTGAGGAATCCGGTAGTGGAAACTTCTCCAGAAGATCGTGCATTTGACGAAGAACGTCCCCGCCTCCGGGTGGGCGCGAATCTCCTCCAACAGGGCCTGAAGATGATCCGCCCTGTAGACCTCATCTCCATCGACGAGGAAGTAGTAGTCGAACCCCTGCGCAAGACAGTGTTCCATCCCGGCCTGCCGGTGCGCCACCTCGGTGGGCCAGGAACCCTTCATCACCACGATCTTGGGATCCTGTGCAGCGAGTTCCCTGACGATCGCCTCGGTGCGATCAGCCGGGTAGCCATTGGGCCCAGGCGCTCCCGGGCGAGCCCATGGCCGTTCGTTGATGAGCACGACGACCCGATCGACCGCGTCACGCACCGACCGGATGGAGTACGCGATGTACTCCTCCTCGTTGAACACACAGTATACCGCCGCCACCTTCATCAGGTTAGCCGATCCGTGAGTGGCCAAGTGGCCATGTGACGGAGTGGCCAAGGTTCATGGCCACTTGGTCACTCGGCCACGGGTTGGTTGAGTTCCCAGTATTTGGTCCATTTGAGGCACTCCACCCAGGCGAACAAGGCCGCGAAGACCAAGCCATGCATCCCCTCGCGCCAGCCTGATTTTTTGACGTACGATTTCCAAAACAGCTTGAGGGGGCGAATGAGCAGGAGACGGCGCAGCTGCCAACGGCCCAGCGTCGGATGCGACTGACGAAGCAGCCGGGCCTCGACGGAGGTGTAGAAATTCTGCCGCTCGATGAATTGGGTCAGCGACTGGAAGGGGTAGTGCCAGATCGGCGAGGCCAACTGCCCCACCGGGCCATTCACCTGAAGCGTTTCATGGACGCTGTGACCGATGTAGCGCGCCGCGGATTTTCGAAAGAGCTTCACGCCGTTCCAGGCCCATCCGCCATGCCGCATCTCGTGGCCGAGGAAATAGTTCGTCCGTTTGATGCGATAGCCAACGGCGGAGGGGTGAGCCAGCGCGCGACGGATCTCATCGCGCAATGAGACTGGGCTCACTTCGTCGGCGTCGAGCTGAAGGATCCACTCTCCTGAGGCGGCGTCACTGCCGGCGTTGCGTTGCTGGTCGAAATCGCCCTCCGACCTCCGAACCAGGACGCGGGCCCCGGCGCGCCCGCAGATCGTTCGTGTTTCATCGGTGCTTTCGTCATCGACCACCACAATCTCATCCACCCATCGAAGGCTCTCCAGGCATGGCGCCACCCTCGTCGCCTCATTCTTGGTAATCAGCACGGCTGAGATACGAGGGCCGCTCATCGCGCGGCTTCGCCACGTCTGCGTTCCCAATACTTCGCGTAGCTGGCCAGCTGATAGAAGGAGGCGAAGGAGGCGACGGCCGCCCCCAGCATGCCGTCACGGAAGCCGCCTTTGAGGAGGAGGGCGCGAATCTTTCGGTCCGCCGTGCGCCAGAGGGCGTGTCCCAGGCTCATCCGGCGCCCCTGGCGGAACCATTTCGCCGCTTCCAGGGTGGTTTGGCGATTCACCGTCGCAAAAAAATCTTCCAGATCCCGATAGGAATAGTGCAACAGCGGCTCGCGCAATGATCCCCACCCCTCGTTCACCTCGGCTTTGGGATGAACCTCGGCTTCCTCATACCGGAAGCGGCCCTGACGGAACAGCTTCAACTGGGGGCTTGGGTACCAGCCGCCGTGACGAACCCACCACGGCCCGATAAACGTCTTGCGGGGAATCTCATAGCCGTTCCAGCGGGGGTTGGTGGCGACGGTCGTGATGATCTCGTTCCGTAAGCCGGGGGTGACGCGCTCATCCGCATCGAGGCTCAGCACCCAGGGTTGCTGCGCCTGGGCATAGGCCCAGTTGCGCTGACGGCCTTCGTTGTCCGTCCGACGGCACAAGACCCTCGCGCCAAGGGACGCGGCGATCGCGGCGGTGTCGTCGGTGCTCTCATCGTCAACCACCAGGATCTCCTCGGCCCATCGGACCGTCTCGATACAGTCCCGCAGTTGAGCCGCCTCGTTCTTGGCGAGGATCACCACGGATACGGGGGCAACCGCCGGTGACGATTCGCCCGGAGGAGCCGTCTGGGCGAGTGGGGGAGCCACCACAGCCTGTCGTTGGGTCAATTCCCAATGTTTCAGGAAACTGAGCCACTGGTACCACCCCTGATAGAACGCCATCACAAACCCGATGAACCCTTCCCGCCAACCTTGCTTGCGGATCCACGCCCTGAGGAACCGATCAAGGCTCCGGCGCAAGGCGGAGAGCAGACTGACCTTGCGGCCTTCCTTCAACCATTTCTGCGCTTCCAAGCTTGTGTGGCGATTGAGCTTCTCGAAGCACTCCTCGAAATCTCGATATCCGAAATGGAGAAGATCGCCGGTCAAACGCCCTTCGGGCCACGGCATGAAGGCCCTGGGATGGACCAGCGCTTCTTCATAGCGAAAGCGGTCTCGACGAAACAGGCGGAGTTTCTCCGCCGGATACCACCCACCGCATCGAAGCCAGTGGGGCCCCAGGTAGTTGCGAATCGGGATGACGGCCCCGTTCCATGGCGGTTCCGAGGTCAGGCTGCGTTGAATCTCCTCCGCCAACTCAGGACTCACGCGCTCGTCCGCATCGAGGCTGAGGATCCACAGATGCGCGGCCTGCGCATACGCCCAGTTGCGATGAGCCCCCTCGTTGTCCATGCGACGCCGGACGACCCGCGCCCCAAGCGACGCGGCGATCGCCGCGGTGTCGTCGGTTGACTCATCGTCGATGACGAGCCGTTCATCAGCCCACGCGACGCTCTGGAGGCACTCGCGGATATGCGCGGCTTCATTTTTCGTCAGGATGACCACGGACAGAGGATGACGGCCCATCACACCACCTCAGCGCGATGAATCGGCTGCAACCATTGAAACGCCCGCGCCGCCGGGCCGCGTGGAAGGATGATCCGATGGAATCGTTTCTTCTTGAACAGGATGCGAGCCGTCGCGCGTGGCCAAAATCCGAACCTGCCGAGGCGTTGGGGCACCACTTGGAAATGGCGGGGAATCGTTCGGCCATCCGCCTTGCCGCGATGGAACACCCACACCCGATGCCCCGCGTTGGCGAGCTCGCGAAGGCGCTCCCGAATCTCTGGAGGCGCTTCCGACCGGCCGTTGAGGAGATACGCGATTCGATGGGGACGTTCCAGGGACCACTTGCGGTAGAACCGCGTCTCGTTCTCCTCCAGGAGCTTCCAGCGATCCGGATGGTCTTTCATGGTCGAACTGCCATGATGGTAGACGTAC
>MHGA01000042.1 GCA_001804415.1 Candidatus Aquivivens invisus | reverse complement strand
CATATGGCGGAACGATTGCTCCAGGCGGGCCATGAGGTGACGCTGCTCGATAACCTCTCCACCGGCCGCTATGAGAATATCGCGCATCTCGACGGCCATCCGCGCCTGCGGTTCGTCGTGGGGACGATCTTGAACGAGACCTTGGTGGATAAGCTGGTGGAACGCTGCGACGTGATTTTCCATCTGGCCGCGGCGGTGGGCGTGGAGCTCATCATCCAGAAACCGCTCGAATCGCTGATGACGAATATCCGGGGCAGCGAAGTGATCCTGGAGATGGCCCATCGCTACCGCAAGAAAGTGCTGATCGCCTCCACCTCCGAAATCTACGGGAAGAACATCAACGGCCCCCTTCGCGAAGACACCGATCGGGTCCTCGGCTCGCCGCTGAAAAGCCGGTGGAGCTATTCGACGTCCAAAGCCGTGGATGAAATCCTCGCCTACGTCTACTGGAAAGAGAAGGGCGTGCCGACGGTGATCGTGCGCCTCTTCAACACTGTGGGACCCCGGCAAAGCGGCGCCTACGGCATGGTGCTTCCCCGCTTCGTCAGCCAGGCGCTGAGCGGCGAGCCGCTGCTGGTGCATGGCAGCGGCAAGCAGTCCCGTTGCTTCCTGCATGTGACCGACGTGGTGAACGCCCTGGTCAAGCTGATCGAGCATCCCCGGGCGGTGGGCGATGTGTTCAACCTGGGCAGCCAGGAAGAGGTGACAATCGAAGCGCTGGCGGCGCTCGTCATCCGCTTGACCAAGAGCGCCTCGCGCATCGTCCTCGTCCCCTATGAAGAAGCGTACGAAGAGGGGTTTGAGGATATGCCCCGGCGCGTGCCGGACATCAGCAAGATTCGCGACCTGATCGGGTTCCAGCCCACCATGAATCTGGAGGAAATCATCCAGAGCGTGGTGGACAGCATGCGCCACTCCCTGCCGGCTCCTGCCACACGCCCCGCGTTCCACCCATGAATCTCCTTGAGAGCCTGACGGTTTCAGAGACCGCGAAAGCGCTGGGTCGCGTCGGAGCGGCCGGCCTGACGGCCATGTGCATCACGCTGCTGCTCACACCGATCGTCCGGCTCATCGCCGTCCGGTGTGGCTGGATCGTGAAGCCGGCGGAATCGCGCTGGGGTCGGCGCGTCGTGGCCAGGCTGGGCGGGGTGGCGATGTGCGTGGGGTTTGTGGCGGCGACCATCATCTGGGTGCCGTGGGAGGCATCGGTGGGGGTCCTGCTCGGGGGCATCGCCCTGATCTTTCTGGTCGGGCTGGTCGATGACATCGCGCGGATGCCTCCCTATGCCAAGCTGATCGCCCAGCTGCTCATCGGCTGCGGGATGGTCCTCAGCGGGATTCGGCTCGCACCCGTCCCGTGGGCGTGGGTGTCGATTCCCCTGTCCATCCTGTGGTTTGTCTTGGTGGTGAACGCCTTCAATCTCCTCGACAATATGGATGGCCTGGCCTCCGGCGTGGGGGCGATCGCCGCCGGCTTCTGCGTCCTCCATGCCGCCCTCACGGGCCAGTGGATGGTGGCGACGCTGGCGGGGATCGTCAGCGGCGTCTGTCTGGGATTTTTGCGCTACAACTTTCCTCCGGCCAAGATCTTCATGGGCGATTCCGGCAGTCACCTGCTGGGCTTAAGCCTTGCGACCGTCGTGTTGATGGAGAGCCAGCCTCACTCCACACAGTTGCTTGGCATTCTTGCGGTGCCCGCCCTCGTGCTGGCCGTGCCGATCTTTGACACCTGTTTTGTCACCGTGCAGCGTCTGCTCCATCGATTGCATCCCTTCGCAGGCGGCGTCGACCATGTGTCCCACCGTCTGGCGATTCTGGGCTTAAGCCCCAGGCAAACGGTCACCGCGCTCTACGGTGCTAGCGTGGTGCTCGGATGCCTGGGGGTGCTGTCCACGCGCCTGAAGCCTCTCACCGCGATCGCCATGTGGCTGTTCGTGCTGACAGGACTAATCCTATGCGGCCGCTACCTCGCCCGGGTCAAGGTGTACCGCCTGCAACCCAGCGGGCTGCCGGCCGCGGGCGCGGGGCCGATCGATTCCTCCGTGACCCTGATCGAAACGATGTTGCTGCACAAACGCCGGCTGGTGGAGATCTTGGTTGATTTTGGCATCATCAGCAGCGTCTACGTATTCGCCCATCTCCTGCGGTTTGAAGGCGCGTTGACGCCCCACATCCAGTCGCTGTTGGTCCGCTCCCTCCCGATCATTCTGGTCGGCAAGCTGGTGTGTTTTGCGGGCTGCGGTCTGTATCGGCGGGTCTGGCGCTATCCTGATTTATCGGACATCGTCGCCGTGTGCAAGGCCGTCTCGCTGGGCTCCGTGCTGTCGTCCGTGTTTCTGCTCTACCTCTGGCGGTTTGAGGGATATTCCCGCGCGGTGTTGATTATCGATTGGATGCTCTGCGTCCTGTCGGTTGGGGGATCGCGGGTCATTGAGCGCCTGCTGGATGAGTGGATCAGCGCGGCGAGCGAGCAAGGCAGCGTGCCGGTCCTGATGATCGGAGCCGGAGAAACGGGCGAGAGGGTCTTGCAATCCCTTCGACACCACGGCGTGGGCGCGCGCCGCGTGATCGGCTTTCTCGATGATGATTGGCGCAAGCAGGGTATCCAGCTTCACCGCGTGCGCGTGCTGGGGACGCGGGCCAGGCTTACCGCGGCGCTTGAGGACTACGGCGTGCGGGAAGTCCTGATTGCGATCAGCGATCCCCCCGGCGATCTGCTCGAGCATGTGCGGGCGTGTTGCGAGCCTCGCGGCGTTGGCTGGAAGGTGGTGACGGCAGGGGTCACGGACGCCGTATGATCCCACGCCCTGCTGGGGTTTCGCCATCCAACGTCTCACGACTCGCCGAAGGCGAAAGGTCCCGCCATGGCGGGACGGCCTGCGGCCAGCCAGCAGGGCGTGGGATGATCCCCACCTCACTCGCCAGCCGCCTTCGATCCGCGGTGGCGCTCGTCCAAGAAGGCAGCCTCTATGCGCTGCTTTTTTTGTTGCCGTTTTCAAAGGCGGCGCTTGAGATCACCTTTGGCGGTCTCTTGGTGACCTGGCTCTTCATGCGCCTTGATCCCAAGACACGGACCCACACCCTGTGGCTTCAGCCGCAGCTCCGTCCCCTGCTGGCGGCCGCCGCGGCCTTCCTGGCGGCGTGCACGCTGTCACTCCTCGCGAGCACCGATCCAGCCTTGAGCTTCAGGGGACTGACCAGGAAATGGCTGGAGTATCTCGCGCTCTTCATCATCGTCACGGATGTCGGCAGCCGCCCGGGTGTTGCGAGGCGGAGCCTTGGAGTCCTTGCGGCCTCCGCCTGCCTTGTGATCTTCGAAGGCGTGACGCAAGAACGTTTTGGCTACGGCTTCTTTCGCAACTACCGCCTGGATTTCTTCAGGCGCATGACCGGTCCGTATGAAAGTCCGATTGACCTGGCGACCTACCTCATGGTGATCATCCCCCCGCTGGTGGTCTACACGTTCCTGCATCGAGGGGCCGCGCGATGGCGGATGGCGGTACTCACCCTGGCGGTGATCTCGTGTCTGGCGCGGGCGGCATCAATCGGCGCCTGGCTTGGACTCGGGGCGGGACTGGTGGTGATGGGCTGGTGGCGTAGGGCCACGCGGCGTTCTGCGCTGACCGTGCTGGCCGCAGCCCTCGTGATCGCGGGAACGTTCCTCCTGGGAACCGGACAGGCGTCTCGCCTCTTCTCGACGTCGGATGTCGGCAAACAAGATCGATGGGCGATGTGGCAGTCCGCCCTGCGCATGACGTGGGATCGTCCGATTCTCGGCCAAGGGGTCAACACCTTTATGGCCAATTACCTGCGCTACTGGGTTGGCGGCCAGCAGCAGCCGCGCTATGCCCACAACTGTTATCTGCAAATGGGGGCGGAGACCGGCGTGATCGGGCTGGGGACGTTTCTCTGGCTGTGCTGGTGTCTGGTGGGACTGTGGCGGCGCGCCATGCGCTGGATGCTCTCCAGAGATCCCCCCGACTTCCTGCTCATGGGGTGGACGGCGGGCCTGACCGCCTTCCTGGTTCAGGCGGCGGTCGACACCAATTTCTACTCGCTGCGGCAGGCGTTTCTGTTTTGGACCCTCGCCGGGATCGCGACAGGGCTCGCGGCAAGGAACGCTGCGCAGCCGTCACCCTCCTTCGCGCTTCGCGCGTCGGAGAGGCCTCGCCCCAGCTCCATCGAGCGGGTTGGGGCTCCCTATGGCGGGCTGCAGAACGCCTGAGCCGTTGTCGCATCGACCAATCGTCTTCGTTCGTACGGATCGCTTGGGTGAGACGCTGCTCACGCTGCCGGCGATCCACGCCCTCCGCCAGGCGTTTCCCGACGCGCGCCTCACCCTCATGCTGCACCCCGCGCTCCAGGAGCTCTTCGCCGGCCATCCGGATGTGGACGAGGTGGTGCCGGAGCCGGCCAGCTCAGGGCCCTGGTGGCGTCAGGCCTGGCGCGTGAGCCGGTTGTGGCGGTCCTGGCATCCGGAGATCATCATCCTGGCCAATCCGAAGAAGGCCTACCACGTCGGGGCGTGGTTAGCGGGGATTCCACGCCGCGTCGGCTATGATCGCAAGCTGGGGTGGCTGTTGACCCACCGTCTTCAGGATCGCAAGCCCATTGGCGAGCGTCACGAAGTGGAGTATAATCTTGACCTCATTGCAACACTCGGAATTCCCGTGACCCCCGCGCCCATGCCGTGGCTGCCGGTCGGTCCCCAGGAAGCAAGCAGCCTGTCGCAGCGTCTTGGGCAACTGGGCGTGCCTGTCGGCAGCCGGCTGATCGCGGTTCATCCGTGGACCTCCAATCCCCGCAAACAGTGGCCGGTGGATCGGTGTCGAGCGCTCATTCATCGGCTGGCTCAAGAAACCGGGTTGGTTGTTGTGGTCATCGGAGGCCGCGAAGAACAGGCGCGCGCAGCCGAGCTGATCGTGGAAGGCCCCCACACGGGCCGGGTGCTGAATCTGGTGGGGCGATGCTCGCTGCGGGAACTTGTGGCGTTGCTCACGAGGGTGCGCGTGGTGGTCTCGAGTGATAGCGGTCCGATGCATGTGGCGGTCGCGGTCGGCACGCCCGTCGTCGCACTCTTTGGAACGGCTGAGACGGGCTCTCACCCCACTCGCTGGGGCCCCTGGGGCGAGCAACATACCGTCATTCACAAACCGCTCGAGGCCATCACCGTGGATGAGGTCGCCCGTGCGGTGGCGTGTTACCTCTGAGCGTGGCGATGCCGCAGCGCATGCTCATCGTCAACCCCTTCGGCATCGGGGATGTGCTCTTTACCACCCCGCTGATTCGAGCCTTGCGCCTGGCGTTTCCGACGAGTCGCCTGGGGTATCTGTGCAATCAACGCACCGAGCGCATCCTTCGGGCCAACCCCCACCTGAACGACCTGTATGTCTACGAGAAGGACGAAGTGGTCCACCTGTGGCGGCGGTCCACGTGGGAGGGGCTTCGCCACGTGGCGGGTTTGGTTCGCCACATTCGTCAGGCCCGGTTTGATCTCGCCATCGACCTCTCCCTAGGGGAACGGTACAGTTTCTTCCTGGCGTTGCTGGGGGTGCCTCGTCGCGTCGGATTCAACTACCGCCGCCGGGGACGGTTCCTGACCGAATCCCTCTCCATCGGCGGCTATCACGATCAGCACGTCGTGGACTACTACCGGGGGCTCTTGCAGTTTCTCGGCGTTCACCTGGGTGACGCCTCATTGGAATTGGCCACCTCGCCGGAGGATGAGCGCTGGGCCCAGGAGTGGCTTCGCGCGCATCGCGTGGATGAGGAGGGCGTCTCGCTGGTCGGCATCGTGCCCGCAGGAGGGGTCAGCTGGGGGATCGACGCCCCGTTCCGTCGGTGGGGATTCGAGGAATTTGCGGCCGTGGGAGACGCCTTGGTTGCGCGGCATGGGGTCAGGATCATTTTGTTTGGCGAAGCGGCCGATGCGCCGGTGTGCCGGGCCGTCGCACGCCTCATGAGATCACCGACCATCGATCTCGGGGGACAGACGACCTTAGGGCAGTTTGTGAGTCTGCTCGCACGGCTGAAACTGGTGATCTGCAACGACGGAGGCCCGTTGCATCTGGCGGTCAGCCAGGGGGTGCCGACGGTTTCGGTGTTCGGCCCTGTCGATCCGCGCGTGTACGGCCCCTATCCGCCTTCACCGCATCATGTGGCGGTCTACCGCGAGGAGCTGCCGTGCCGGCCCTGCTATCGTCAGTTCAAACTTCCCCCCTGTCCCTACGAGCGGGCCTGCCTGACGACGTTGGGACCGGAGGAAGTCATCGAGGCGTGTCGTGTCTTGCTCGGGTCCTCCCAGTCTTCGAACGTCCCACGTCGAACTTCAAACTCATAAGATGCCGGTGATCTTATCATTCGTCGAGCGAGGCTGGCAGGCGGCGCGCGAGTGGTCGCTCCATCAGCGGCCGCCACAGACGACGGTGATCCATCTGATCAAAGGGTCACTCGATGCCGAGGTCCGCGCGCTCATCCGTCCGGTCCATCAGGTCGAGTTGATCGCCATTCCGAGGAAGGTGTTTTGGCCGGCGGCCTTTCTCCTGTTCTTGTGGTACGCCGGCGCGGGGAGACTTCAGGCGATCATGGTCGATAACGATCGGTCCCTGAAACGTTGCGGCCTCTGGGCGACGTGGGTTCCCATCCCAGTGAGGTTGGTCGCATGAGGCTCGCGCTGATTTTTAATAAGACACGGGCCGATACGACCGGCATCTATGTTGAGCGGGCCTGCCAGGCGTTAGGGATCCCTGCCGATCATTGGTGGCTGCGCGACGCCTCTCGCCTGCCACTCGACTACGACCTGTATCTCCGGATCGACCACGGCGACGACTATCTGACGGCGTTGCCCGACGGATGCCGTCCGTCGGCCTTCTATGCCATCGACACGCACCTGCCGCATAGTTGGAACAAGATCCGCCGCATCGTGTCGAGGTTCGATGTGATCTTCTGCTCCCATCGGGATGGGGCGTTGCGGCTGCGAGACGCCGAGTGGCTTCCCTTCGCCGGCGAGCCGACACCCCCAGGCATGCGGGATGGCGGGAAGGTCTACGACGTGGCGTTTGTCGGGACTGACGGGGGTGTCCCGAGGAAATTTATTCTCCAGGCCCTGCGGGAACGCTACCCCAGGCACTTCATCGGGACGGCTGACCACCGTGACTTGATGGCGATCTACCGCCGTGCCGGCGTCGGCTTCAACTATTCGATCGCCAACGACGTGAACATGCGCATCTTTGAAGTGCTCGCCTCGGAGACGTTGCTGGTGACCAACGCGTTGGCGTCAGACGATCTGTGCCGGCTTGGCCTCGAGGATCGTCGTCATCTCGTCCTGTACCGTCGGCCGTCTCAGGTCTTCGACCTGATCGACCATTATCTCGCCCATCCGGACGAGCGCGAGGCCATCGCCGCCTCCGGTGCGGCCGTCGTGCGGCAGCGCCATACCTACGTCCACCGCATGCGGCAGTTGCTGATGACCGTCTCTC
>MHGA01000041.1 GCA_001804415.1 Candidatus Aquivivens invisus | reverse complement strand
TTTGCTTGGCAAAACAAGCCGCGGGGGCTGGCGCCGCCTAGCTGGTCTGGGCTGGCACATTTGGGATGTTTCCTGTTTTTCCAGGTGGTGAATGCTCCTTGGAAGGAAGAAGAACGTGAACGTGCGTGTTATTCTGCTCCTCACCCTGGTGGTCCTCGCGCTCAGCAGCCAGCCAGTCCTGGCGGTCGAACGAGTCGACGGACCACGCCGTTCCTCCGAGGCGACAAGTGTTCCCCTCGGCGCGGCGTGGCCCCCCAATCTCGATGCCCAATTGCAATCGGAAAACCCGTACCGGGTTCCGACGGGTCGGGTTTCGCGTTCATGAAAAAACGGTTGCTCTGAATTGAATAAGTATCGTCACCGGAATTTCTGAAATACGCTGTTCTAAAACAACTAGCTATAGCTTGTGTATTATGATATATTATTTCTTGTTTACTAGCTATAGCTAGTCTCATATGAAGAACGCACTCCGTAAGGCTCAGGAACAGATCCTGCGAGCTGTCGTATCCTCCGTCAGCAAGGTCTATCTGGTTGGAGGAACGGCGTTAGCTCTGCGCTACCGGCATCGTGATTCGGAGGATCTGGACTTCTTTACCCAGCGGTGGACCAAGGCGCTTCATCGAACGCTGGCCAAGCGAATCACGGCAACCACAGGATTCTCCGCCAAGCTGATCTCGGAGCAGCGCAAGTCGGGCCAGGCCGGAGTGGCCTTCTATAATTTCCAGGTGACCGCGAAGGATCTGCTCAAGGTCGACGTGATCGAAGATGTTGACCGCTTGCTGCATCCGGTCGGGCCGGATGGGATCGCCTCGCTTGACGACATTTATCTGCGCAAGCTGCGCGCGGTGATCGGGTGGCGCAGCAAGTCGCTATCTACGGGGCAGGAGCTATCCGGGGGTCGGCAGGAAGCCAAGGACATGTTTGATCTCTGGTATCTGTCGGTCCATCATGCCCCGTTGCATGAGTGGTTCTCGGCGCATTTCGGCCGAGAGGACTATGCCAGGCTGGCGCGCTGGCTGCAGGCGATGACGCGCCAGGATACGGCGTTTGCGCTGCTGGATGTCGCACCGGGCTGCGACACCAAACGGATTCTTCGCCACCTCGAGGATCAGATCTACGATCGCCTCAACCGAGTCTACGTATCGCGATGACTACCAACTGGTATTGGGATCTGCGGCTCCCGTTCGAGACCATCAAGGCCATCCTGGTCGATGACCGCAACCCGAGGTTTGCGCGGGTGGCTGGCAAGCTGCTCGCCAGGACCAAGGATCCTGATGAGGTCTTCGCGCTCATCACGCCGCTGGCTTTCTGCCGGCGATTCCGTGCGATCCAACGTGAAATCAGCAAGGATGAATGGACGAAGGATCAGGCGGCGTTTTGGCGAGCGACGTATGAGCGCCATCTCCGAGAATTGCGCGAAGCCGGCGTGCGCGTGCGACAGGAAGCACCGCGCGAGCCGGACCCGTTCACCAACGATGTATTGGCCAGGCTTCGGTCCTGCCGGGAGGAAGCAAACTTGTCCCAGGAGGCGCTGGCCGGCGCCTTGGGCTGCAGCCAGCAGTTTGTCTCCGGCATCGAGAGCGGGCGTGAAAAACCCACCCTGGACTATCTTCGGAAGTTCGCCAAGGCGGCCAATTGCGACTTCGATATCATCCTGCGGCCGTCCCGCAAGGCCAGGACGGGGGAACAGAAGGTCGCCGAAGACTACGCGGAGCTGAATACCTGGGTCGAGCAGGAGCGCCGCGCAGCCGTGCAGGTGGCCAAGACGAACCAACTGGACAAATGCCTCATGGAGGTCACGGCGTATTGTCCAGACAAAGTGGTCAATGCACAGCAAGATTATTGGCGACGCGCTACCGGAGAGACTCTCCGGGTCAGACAGCAGGAACTGCGGCAAGCGATGGAGAAGACGCAGATCCGTGCGTTTGGCTGGCCGATTGGGGTGGTCATGAGTCGACCGGAGTTTGAGCCGAAGGCCTATCAGGATGGCATCCGCGCCAGCGTCCTCGTGGATGACAAGTCGCAGTATGATTACTGGGCGCTCAGAAGCGACCTGGCGTTTTTCCTGCTGAAAACGCTGTTTGAGGATACCAGATCGGAAGGCAAGATTTTCCTGGATACGCGCATCGTCCGGACGGCTGAGACGCTCTTGAGGATTCGCCGGCTGTATGGGGCGTTGGGAATCCAGGAGAACGAGCACGTCGTCGTACGGATCCGATACACCGGGCTGCGCGGGCGCGTCCTGACCGCCGCGCATCCGGAGCGAGCAGCGGGGTTTGACAGCCTCGAGCGCCGCGTGTGCGTCGAGAACGAAATGGAAACCAGCGTTCGAGAGCGCCTTGGGGATATCGAGTCCAAGCTCGTTGATTTGGTTCACGCAGCGGTTTCTGAGTTGACGGTGTTGTTCGATTATTTCGAGCTTCACAAAGAGCGGGTCGTCCAGCCGATCATTGAGCAGTTCCTGAAGCGCCAGCTCAGCCATTCTGGTTGACAACCCGGAGCCGGGGAAAACCCGTACCGGGTTCCGAAGGGACACGTTGAGGGAAGCGCAGGGGAAAATCGGAGACCTCCTACGTCGGCCCGCCTAGCTGATCTGGGCTGGTATATTTGGAACGCCTTCTATCTGCGCATGAGCGAGACGGTTGATAGCCTCATTGCTTACTGCCGTGCAAACGAGCGTGCATGCCCTAAGCCGACACTCTGGAATCAGCTGTGGGAATCCTTGCCGGATCGTAAACGAATCGGTCTTGGCTGGGAGCTGCCAGCGCCGTTGATTCCAGCTGCATGGTATGAGACGCCAGCGATGCTCAAGATGGGTCGACTTGAAGAACATATCAAGTGGGCAGACCAACACGGCGCAATAAGGGAGATCGCCGCCTTCCTGCGGGGTGTGAAAGAAGAAGATTGGCATCACGTGGGAGAATGAACGCTGTTGAGCGCAAGGACCTGATCCATCAATCCACAGCCAAATGGCAGGAAACCTATCGTCAATGAAAATTGGGGGAATAGTCGCCACGCTGGGAATGCTAGGCTTCCTACTGCACCCCACAGGGGTTCAGGCCGCATCCGCACCGAACAGGTCGCAGGTCCGGGGTGTCATCGAGCGAACAATCGCAGAAGAGGGCGGTTTCAACAGTATGTGCGCGGCCTCACTGCTCGATCTGGATGGGGACGGGTCTCAGGAAGCGGTGTTCACCTTCGCAGCCGGATCACACGGCAGCCAGGCACGAGCCATCCAGTGGAAAAGGGGGAAGTCGGTGGTCCTGTTCGCCGGCGGGTCCAGCACGCCCAATACGGATTTTGTACGGGTACGGGGAGTCCCCACCATCGTGCTCGAGCGGTCCGACTACGAGCCGGACTACGTGGCGGGGAAACGCACGCAGCAACTCTACCCCTGGAACGGCATCACCTTTGCCCACGCCCCGACGGACGATTGCCTGCTGGAGGACCGGTCGGTGACGGGCCAAGACGGATCCTCCTTGTTGGAAGCGTCGGATGCCCACTGCCAGCCCTCGAGGGAGCCGATCCCCACTGTGGGTTGCGCTGAGTTCTGATCGAATGGAAAGGAAAATCACAAGAGTCCGGGGACACCGGACCAATTTCTGAGGAATCGGCGCTTGCCCAACTGGCGCCGCCTCGCGAAGTCCCACCAGCGTTGATGCGCGCCGCGCATCAGGTGGGACTGATCCGGGCTGGCATATTTGCGAACCCTTTCAGAACATTAAAGTTCAGGCTAGAATTCAGGCATACTTGGGGTGAGGCCGAAACAGAGGTTGACGCACCCCCAGTTTTAGATCACAATACATACGGTTGCATCCCTGCGGAACCTCGCGTTTCGCAGCCCTCGGGTCCCTGTGGATCCGGGTTTTTTTATGCGTGGCCAATCTTACATAGCTATATTATTACAGGCTATTGTTTGACAGTAACAAATTATTGACGTATACTTTATATCAAGGACAAGCCATGACAATAGAACAGCTCACCCATACAACATCAGGGGTTGAACTTGTCAGGAAGCTGTCGGCGGAAGGGCTACGCGTCTTCACCGCTGAGGCAGCGCGCAGGGTCGCTCCATCGGTGGGCCTGTCGTCTGGCTACTTTCGCGAGGCGCTGCATCACCTCGCCCGATCTGGATGGATTGTCCGGTTGAAGAAGGGGCTCTACGTGCTCTCGGGCGCGGTGCCAGGGACGATCCCACTGCACGAGTTCGAGATTGCGATGGCGCTGGTTGAGCCGGCGGCGATCAGCCACTGGTCGGCGATGAGCCATCATGGGCTGACGGACCAGGTGCCGCGGCGGGTGTTCGTGCTGACCTCCGCGCGCTCGGTGCCCCGCCTACGTGGCGCGAAGGCGGTCCGCACCGACCTGCCTGCGGTTGCCGGAGGCAAGCAGGGAGGGGCAAGCTATCCAGTGGGTGCTGCGACCTATCAATTCGTGCAGGTCAAGCCGGAGCGGTTCTTCGGAATCGAGGAGGTCTGGGTGCAGGAGTCCAGGATCGCGATCACCGATCCGGAGCGGACCCTCCTGGATGGGCTGATGGCGCCGCGATACTGCGGTGACTTCGCCGAGGTGCTCCATGGCTTTGAAGTCCGGGCTCCCAAGCTCGACGTGGAGCGGATCATTCGCTATGCCCTCATGCTGGACGCCGCCACAGCCAAGCGCCTGGGCTGGATCTTGGAGCGGCAGGGGATCGCATCCGACCGGTTGGAGCCGTTGGGGGCGGTCCCCATGAAGGGTTACCGCGTGCTCGATCCAAGCAGCCCACGCCACGGATCATATGACGCCCGCTGGATGATCCAGGTGAATCTCCCGGGGACGGTGGGATGAAGCCGCTGCGCACTCGCCTGCAGGAAGCCCGTACGCGGCTGGGCCTGCCGTGGGAGGTGCTCGAACGCGATTATCTCCTCTCGTGGGTGCTGGCCGGTGTCACCCAGGTGGAGGCCCTGCGCGACACGCTGGTGTTCAAGGGTGGCACCGCCCTCAAGAAATGCTACTTCGGCGACTACCGCTTTTCCGAGGATCTGGACTTTACCGCCGTGGAATCCGTCCCGACGGGTGCTGCGATGGAGTCTGCGATGCGGGGGGCCTGTACCCAAGCGGTCAAGCTCCTCGATCCCTACGTACCTGTCGACATTGTCTGCGAGCGGCACGTCGAGCGCGAGCCGCATCCGGGCGGCCAGGAGGCTTTCGACATCCGGGCGCGGTTCCCGTGGCACCGACAGCCTCAGGCGCACGTGATGGTCGAGATCGCAGTGGATGAACCGTTGCTGAAACCGCCGCTGCGGCGCGCTGTGCTCCATGACTACGGCGAACCGCTGAATGCCCAGGTGCCGGTCTACCCGCTGGAGGAGATCGTGGCGGAGAAGCTGCGGGCCATCCTGCAGCATCAGCGCGCCCTTGAACGTCGGGGCTGGGCGCGCTCCCGCGCGCGGGACTACTACGACCTCTGGAGGATCCTCGGCACCTATCGAGATCGCCTCGACCTGTCGGAATTTTCCATGTTCTTGCGCAAAAAGTGCGCGATCCGTGACGTGACATTTACAGGGCCAGAGAGCTTCTTTCCCGAGACCATGCTGGCAGGCGTGGAGCAGACGTGGACGCAGTGGCTCGGGCCGCTGGTACCGAAGCTCCCACCCTACACGACGGTGATCGAGGAGCTTCGTCCGCAGGTCGCCACGCTGTTTGCTTGAAGGTTGAACCGACGGCGCCTGCGGTAGACCACGAGGGATGGGGAGAGGAAGATCATGTGGGGCGGCTGCTCGGCAGCCTCCGCCATGTCCGGGCTCCACACGAGAGGGCTCTGGTGGCGCTCCAGTCTGGCGTTGGACGTCACAGACACCAGCTCACCAAGCGTATAATTATACCCTTTAGAGCCTATTTACATTTCAATGCACAAAATGTATACCTTATAGGGTATAGTACTAATATTGTTATATCATTAAGGGTATAGTTAATGTATTATAGGCTTGAAATTATACCTGATATGATATAGAATTGATAGCATGACTCCACTCAGCAAGAAGATCAAGGAACTGCGCAAGCGATCCGGACTCACTCAAGTGGAATTTTCAAAACGAGTGGGGGTCGGCTTGCGGTTTATTCGCGACCTCGAACAGGGCAAGCCCAGTGTCCGCCTCGATAAGGTGAACCAGGTCTTGAAATTCCTCGGGCATCATCTGGAGATTGTGTCGAACCATGAGCCCAGAGTCGTTTCGAAGAGCCAAGGTTAAGTACAAGGATCAGGTTGCCGGCTACTTATCAGAGACGGCGACGGGGTACCAGTTCCAGTACGATCCCGCGTACCTGCGCACGGGAGCGCCCATCTCGATGTCGCTGCCATTGCGCGAGGAGCCCTACGAATCGCGAGAGCTGTTCAGCTTCTTTCGGGGTCTCTTGCCTGAGGGATGGTACCTGGCGATTGTGAGCGCTACCGCCAAGATCGATGCGCAGGATGCGTTCGGCATTCTCCTGGCGACCACGGCAGATACGATTGGTGCGGTGACCGTGCATAA
This sequence comes from Candidatus Aquivivens invisus, assembly GCA_001804415.1. GTDB lineage: Bacteria > Omnitrophota > Gorgyraeia > Aquiviventales > Aquiviventaceae > Aquivivens > Aquivivens invisus. The sequence continues at coordinate 53,413 of MHGA01000041.1, read as the reverse complement.
AGCTGAAGAGTAAGGGCGGGTGCACGATGGTTGACGTAACATCGGTCAAGGCCATGTTCAATCTCGATGTAGAGCCTACCATTCCGTTGTCCCTCATGGACATCCCGCTGCGCGCACAAGCCATGGTGGGGAAGATGTCCATTTCCGGCGTCCAACCGAAATTATCGCTCCAACTCAATAAATCTCAAGCTGAACTGGTTCCGGTCGTGGAAGGCGGGGAGTACATTCTGAAGCCGCAGATCCAACAGTATCCCCATGTCCCGGAAAACGAGAACTGTTGCATGGATATCGCGATGGAGCTGGAGATCGAGGTGCCACCGCATTGCCTCTTACCCTTAACAGACAAGACCCTGGCCTATGTGGTCAAGCGCTTTGATCGGGTTGGGAAGGAAAAGATCCACCAAGAGAATTTCTACCAAATCCTCGAGAAGAAGGATAAGTACGCAGGGTCTCTGGAAGAGATCGGCAAGAAGCTGAAAGACATTTCTGCCGTGCCAGGGCTGGACGTACAGCTGTTCTTTGAGCGTGTCGTCCTGAACTTTTTGATCGGCAATGGCGATGCGCATTTTCAAAACTATTCGATCACGTACCAAGGTGATGGGGTTCGTCTCGCTCCGGCGTACGATCTGGTGTGCACCAAGCTGGTCATCCCGGGCGAGGAAGACTCTGCGCTGACGCTGCATGGGAAACGGAACCACCTCACACGGAATGATGTCGACGCATTCGCGGACACCTTGGAAATCCCGGAGAAAGTCCGCTATCAGAAATTCGTCGGCAAGCTCAGTCGCATGAAGCAGCTGATCGAGGCCAACCGTCTGCCGGCCGCTTTTCGAGGCAAGTTTACTGAGATCGTCGACTCAAGATACCATCGCCTCAAGGTTGATTCCTAGCGCTGAGGGGCCTCCGCCGCGTACGGCACAGGACCAATTTCTGAGGAATCGGTGCTTGTCCAACTGGCGCCCCACGCTGATGTGCCCGGCAGGCGCATCAGGCGGACTGATCCGGGGCCTTCGGCCTTGCTCCCCGGCCCGCTCACCCGTTTCTTGTTGCGTCCCTCGGTTAGTTCGGCTACACTGGTGATACACAAAGGATACACAAGATGTATCAGCCGCCGTACACCATCACAGAGGTACTACTCGCGCGAATCAGCGAGGCCGAAGCGCTCCGGACAAAGATTCAGGCCGCCCCGGTCCAGGTGGCCTGGCTGGAGAGCATTCGGTTAGACGCGCTGGTACGGCGGGCCCACTTTTCCACCGCCATCGAAGGCAACCCGCTGACCCTCCCTGAGGTTGAAGCGTTGGCAGGAGCCAAGCAGGTATCCGCGACCGATCGAGCCAAGCAGGAGGTCCTCAATTATTTCGCGGTGCTGCGTTGGATTGCGCGCCAGCCCCAAGGGAAGCGGATTACGGTGGAGGGGATCTTGCGGCTCCACCGGCTCGTCACAACCGGTCTGCTGCCGCCCGCCCAGGTGGGTGCGTTCAAGCGATCGCGCAATGTCATCATGTCAGCCGGTCGGGTGGTCTACGAGCCGCCAGGACCCGGAGCGGCCGCTCCAGGTACTGAGGCGTTAGCGCAATGGCTTGATATGACCGCCAGCTCTACACACCCGATTATTGCCTCCGCCTGTGCCCACTACGAGATTGCGAGGCTGCACCCATTCCGAGATGGCAATGGCCGAGTGGCTCGGGCGCTGGCAACCTGGGTGCTCTACCACCGAGGTTTTGATACGCAACACCTCTTTGCCGTGGACCAGTATTTTCAAGAAGATCATGAGGGCTACTATCACGCCCTTCAACGGGTTCGCAAAGAAAATGAGAATCTGACTTCGTGGCTGGAGTACGTCGCGCTGGCAGTCCTGGACACGCTGGGCCGCACATCCCAACGGATTGAACGGCTCGCACTCCCGCCTTCAGCCAAGGGCCTCTCGCTGACCCGGCAGCAGGAGCGGCTCCTGCTTGAGCTACGCGGACGGCAGGGCATGACGGTCGAAGAGCTGCAGCGCTTGCTGGGGGTCGAACGGGTGCAGGTGTATCGAGTCCTGCGCCCGCTCGTGGGCAAACGGGTCGTCGAGAAGTCGACGACGCGGCCCGTCGTCTATCGCCTGGTATCGAAACGCTGAGACGTTCGGCGCTGCCTGCGGTAGACCGCGAGGGACGGGCAGAGTACAATCATGGGCATTGCGGGGACAGGCTACAGCCAGTGGCACGAGAGGCGATCGTCATAGAAAGGAGGCCCCATGGCCTATGTGAACTACCAGTTTGAAAAGCGGAAGAGGGATTTGGAAAGGAAACAAAAGCAAGAAGCGAAACGGCTGCGCAAGCTGGAGAGAAAGAAACAGCAGAGCGTCGAACCGCCCGCGCAGCCTCCGGTCATCTGAGAGCCGTTCGGGGCCTTCCACGGATGAGAGGCGGCGGCCGCGCACATGACCACCCTCATCCTTGACGGCTATAACGTGATCCATGCGGTGCCGGAGCTGGCACGGCACCTGGATCGCAGCTTGCAATCGGCGCGCGAGGCGCTGGTGCGCCTCTGCCGGGAGTATCGGGCGCGGCGCGGGGACATCGGGCGTCTCTATGTGGTGTTTGACGGGAGGGACGTCCACGCGTTCGGCTCACCGGCGCCGCAGGACGAGAGGGTGACGGTGTGCTTCACGCAGAGGCCGCAAGAAGCGGACGAACGGATTTTGCGCTTGATCGAATCCCAGAGCGCCGGCAGCCGATGCGTCGTGGTGTCGAACGACAACGAAGTCTTCAATAACGCCCGCGCCTTCGGCGCCCGCGTCGTGTCCGTGCAGGCCTTCTACGCGCAGGCCCGGCCGGCGAGCATGCGCCGCCCTCACCCCCGCGCCAGCTCCGGCAAGGCGATCCTGTCGACCCGCGACGCACAGCAGATCACCGAGGCCTACCGGAAGCATCTGGAAAGCCGGAGGCGTCCTGACTAGTCCCCCGCCCGCTTGACCGGCGGCAGGCTTTGGGAGTAGACTCACAGCGCGCGATGAGCACCCAGACCCTCACCATGACCCTGGCGCGGCGCGACCGGCTGCTGATCCTCGGCGCCGTGGGCGCCCTGTGCCTGCTGTCGTGGGTCTATCTGTTCCGGATGGCCGGGATGGAGATGGCGACTGTCTCCTGGTCGGTGGGCTACGCCTGGATGACGTTCGCGATGTGGGTGGTCATGATGGCGGCGATGATGATCCCCTCGGCGACACCGATGGCGCTGATCTTCGCGCAGGTCAACCGCAACCGCGCGCAGACCGGCACGCCGGTGATTCCGACGGGCCTGTTCTTCGGCGGCTACCTGCTGGCCTGGGCGGCCTTCTCGCTGGCGGCCACCGGGTTGCAGTGGGCGCTGCATGCAAGCGCCCTGATGTCGCCGGTGTCGCTGAGCGTCGGGCCGCTGGCCGGCGGCGCGCTGTTACTGCTGGCCGGCGCGTACCAGTGGACGCCCGTCAAGACCGCCTGCCTGCGGCGCTGCGCCTCGCCGCTGGACTTCCTGCTTGGGGAATGGCGGGACGGTTTCGTCGGGGCGCTGGTGATGGGGATCCGGTATGGCGGCTATTGCATCGGGTGTTGCGCGCTGTTGATGGCGCTGCTCTTCGCCGCCGGCGTCATGAACCTGGTGTGGGTCGCGGCGTTGGCGGGCGTGGTGTTGGTGGAGAAACTGTTGCCGCCCGGCCGTTGGGTGCATCGGGTGGTGGGCGTGGTCTTGCTGCTTGTGGGGGCGGGGATGGTGATGAGTGGAGGAGGCCGACATGGCTGAACGCGTGACGTGGAAATTGAAAGGTACGTGGCTGAAAAACTGCAGTTGCGACCCCGGTTGTCCGTGCGACTTCTGGGCCAAGCCCACCCAGACCTTTTGCGAGGGCATGCTGGGGATGCACATCCAGGAGGGAGCCTACGGCCCAACCCCGCTCTCGGGCCTGCGATTCGTGGTGACCTACCACTGGCCGGGTCCGCTGCACGAGGGCCACGGGACCTTGCAGCCGTTCATCGACGAGCGCGCCACCCCGCCGCAACGCGAGGCCCTGCTGACGATCCTCAGCGGGAAAGCGGGCAATCCCTGGTTTGAGGTCGTGGCCAGCCTCGTGACCACCGTGCATGAGCCGCAGTTTGTGCCGATCCGGTTTGAGATCGACGTGGACAAGCGGACCGGGCGGGTGGAGATTCCGGGGATCTTGGAGACGGTGAGCGAGCCGATCCGGAACATCGCCACCGGCGGCAACCACCGCATCCAGGTGGTGCTGCCGGAAGGCATGGAATACCGGAAAGCCGAGACCGCGCGGGCGAGCGTCAACCGCTCACGCGGGGCGATCCGCTACGACCGGCCCAACGGCCACAGCTCGCTGGCGTTGGTGGAGCAGACCGACTCCGGGCTCAAGGGCTGAGCCGTTCGGCGGGTCGATGGCGAAACGCATCCTGATCGTGGAGGACGAGGCGAAAGCCGCCCAGTCGCTTCAGCAGCGGCTTCAAGCCGCCGGCTATGAGGTGACGCTCGCCGCCGACGGGGTGAACGGCTGGCAGCACGCGCAGCGGCAGCCGCCTGATCTGGCGGTCGTGGATTTGATGATGCCGGACATGGACGGCTGGCGGTTCATCCAGCGGCTCAAGGGCGACGAGCGCCTGAAGGGCATCCCCGTGATTATCCTCAGCGCCCTGGTGGATGTCGAGGGGCCGCCGCGGAGCTTCGAGCAAGGCGACTACTTCCTGGCCAAGCCGGTGATCTTTGATCACCTCCTGAAGAAAATCCAAGAACTCTTGGGCAGCACGCGAGAACGGCCGCGCGCCCCTGGACCCGCCTGATTTTTGTGTGCATCGGCCCACCGGACGAAGTACAATAAACGGTTGGAGTGCCGATGCGATCACACGACCAGCAGCCACCCTATCCGCTCTACCAGCCGGCGTACGAGCACGACGCCTGCGGGACCGGTTTTGTCGCGTCCATCGACGGGATCGCGACGCACCAGATCCTCCAGTGGGGGATCGGGTGCGTGTGCAATGTGACCCACCGCGGGGCGGTGTCGGCGGACGCCAAGACCGGTGACGGGGCCGGCATCCTCACGAACATCCCGCATCAACTGTTCGCGAAGGCCCTGACGCAACTCGGCGCCTCGCCGGTTGCCCCCGGAGACCTGGCGGTGGGGATGGTCTTCTTCCCGCACGATTCGCCCGCCCGCCCGCGCGCGCAAGCCCTCGTGGAGCGGGAGCTCCGCGCTCGGCGCATCACCCTGATCGGCTGGCGGGACGTGCCGGTGGAGCCGTCGGTCCTCGGTGAGCAAGCCCTGCAGACGCTGCCGGTCATCCGGCAGGCGCTGATGTCCCGGCCGGCGTCCATCAACGCGTCTGACTTCGAGCGGGCGCTGTTCCTGGCGCGCCGCCGCATCGAACGCGCGTGGGAGCAGGAGGGACTGCACGGCGGGTACATCCCTTCCTTCTCGTCCAGGACGATCGTCTATAAGGGGCTGCTGGTGGCTCCCCAGCTGCAGCAGTTTTATCGGGACCTCTCGGACCCGGACTACGCCACCTCCATCGTCGTCTTTCATCAGCGCTACTCCACCAACACCTTCCCGAACTGGTTCCTCGCGCAGCCCTTCCGCTTCCTCGGCCACAACGGGGAGATCAACACCCTGCAGGGCAACCGCAACTGGATGCGCGCGCGCGAAGCGGAGCTGGTGTCCAAGGCCTGGGGCAAGAACCTGCATGAGCTGTTGCCGATCATTCAAGCGGGCGGCAGCGATTCCATGAGCCTCGATAACGTCCTGGAGCTGCTCGTCGCCTCCGGCCGCGACCTCCTCCATGCGATGATGATGCTCGTGCCCGATGCGTGGCAGAACATGCCCGAGATGGACGAGAAGGTGAAAGCGTTCCACCAGTACCACGCGCTGTTGACCGAGCCGTGGGACGGGCCGGCGGCGCTGGCGTTCACCGACGGCGCCATCGTGGGGGCCTGTCTGGATCGCAACGGCCTGCGGCCCGCCCGGTACTGGGTGACCGATGATCGCATCGTGATCATGGCGTCGGAAGTCGGGGTCGTTGCGATCGACCCCTCGCGCATCGTCGAGAAAGGGCGCCTCGGGCCGGGGCACATCATGGCGGTGGACACCACCCGCAAGCGGCTGCTCTCCAACGCCGAGATTAAACGGGAGTACGCCTCCTCCAAGCCCTATGGCGACTGGGTCGCCGAGAGCCTCATCCCCCTTGAGACGCTGGTCAACGGCACCCCCATCGCGGAAGACGTGCTGGTGGACACCCCCACCCTGCTGCGCAATCAACTCGCCTGCGGCTATACCGAGGAAGAGCTGCGCATGATCATCGAGCCGATGGCCAAGGCCGGCAAGGAGCCGGTGTGGTCGATGGGGGATGACGTGCCGCTGTCGGTGCTCTCCAGCAAGCCGAAGGCGCTGGCGACCTACTTCAAGCAGCTCTTCGCCCAGGTGACCAACCCGCCGATCGATCCGATCCGCGAAGAGCTGGTGATGTCGCTCAACACCGTGCTCGGGGCCCGCCCCAACGTCCTGGAGGAAGGGCCGCTCGGCAAGCGCTTGCTCTTCACGACCAGCCCCGTGCTGCTGCCGCAAGCGTTCGCTGCCATCCGCAGCCTGCGCCGCTCCGACCTGACCTGCGCGACGGTTGCGATCCATTTCGAGGCGAGCCAGGGACCCGAGGGATTGCAAAGGGCCCTGAAGCGGGTCTGCGAGCAAGCCGTCAAGGAGGTGGATCGGGGCGCGGCCATCGTGATCCTGAGCGACCACGGGATCAGCGCCTCGAAGGCGCCGATCCCGTCGCTCCTGGCGACGGCGGCCGTTCACCACCACCTCATCCGAACCGGGCGCCGCATGAAGACCACACTCGTCGTGGAAGCGGGGGACGTGCATGAGGTGCATCACGTCGCCTGTCTCGTGGGCTACGGCGCCTCCGCCCTCTATCCCTATCTGGCCTACCAGACGATCAAAACGATGGAGCAAGCCGGCCGGCTGGGAGCGGTCACATTCGACCAGGCGCTGCAGCACTACAAGAAGGCCGTCGAGCAGGGCTTGCTCAAGATCATGTCGAAGATGGGCATCTCGACGGTCGGCAGCTACCGCGGCGCGCAGATCTTCGAGGCCGTGGGATTGTCCGATGAGGTGGTCCAAGACTGTTTCCCCGGCACCCCCTCCCGCATCGGGGGTGTCGCCTACGAGCACTTGGCTGAGGAGGTGTTGAGCTGGCACCGCGCGGCCTTTCAGGGATCCGCCACGGCCTTGCAGGCGGGCGGCTTCTACGCGTACCGGCGGGACGGCGAGTATCACGCCTTCAACCCGGAGATGGTGCGCCACCTCCAGCAGTCGATCAAGCTGGGCGACTACGACACCTACAAGAAATTCGCGCAGGCGGTGAACAGCCGCCCTCCGACGGCGTTGCGCGATCTGCTCGACATCAAGCCGCTCGGTCCTCCGGTTCCCCTCGAGGAGGTCGAGCCCATCGAGTCGATCTGCGCGCGCTTCGCCACGGCCAGCATTTCCTACGGGGCGCTCTCCCTCGAAGCCCATCAGACCATGGCCATCGCCATGAACCGCCTCGGGGCCAAGAGCGGTTCCGGGGAAGGCGGGGAGGATCCGGCGCGCTACCATCCCACGGATCCATCGATGAACACCTGCTCCGCGATCAAGCAGATCGCCTCCGGCCGGTTCGGGGTGACGCCGGAATACGTCATGTCGGCGAAGGAGCTTGAGATCAAAATGGCGCAGGGCTCCAAGCCGGGAGAGGGCGGCCAGCTGCCCGGCCATAAGGTCTCGCCGGACATCGCGCGCGTGCGCCATACCATTGCCGGCATTTCGCTGATCTCCCCGCCGCCGCATCACGACATCTATTCGATCGAGGATTTAGCACAGCTCATCTATGACTTGAAGATGGTCAACCCGAAGGCGCGCGTCAACGTGAAGCTGGTGGCGGAGGCCGGGGTCGGGACGATTGCGGCCGGCGTGGCCAAAGGGCACGCGGACACCGTGCTGATTTCCGGGCACGACGGCGGCACCGGGGCCAGCCCCTTAAGCTCCATCAAGCACGCCGGGCTGCCGTGGGAGCTGGGATTGGCGGAGACGCAGCAGACGCTGCGCGCCAACGGCCTGCGCGACCGGATTCTCATCCGCACCGACGGCGGGATGAAAACGGGGCGCGATGTCGTGATCGCCGCGCTCTTCGGCGCGGAAGAGTATGGGTTCGGCACGGCGGCGGTCGTGGCGACAGGCTGCGTGATGACGCGGCAGTGCCACCTCAACACCTGTCCCGTCGGGGTGGCCACGCAGGATCCTGCGCTTCGCGCCCGGTTTACCGGCACCCCGGAAATGGTCGTCAACTACCTGACCTTTGTGGCGCAGGAAATCCGCGAGATCATGGCGTCGATCGGCGCCAGGCGGCTCGAGGACCTCATCGGGCGCACCGAGCTATTGACGATCCGCCGGCGCGATGACCTGCCGGCGAAAGCCAAGACCGTCGACTTGAGTCGGCTGATTGCTTCCGGCGGCGAGGGCCCGCGCTATCATCTGCGCCCGCGCAACGACTGGGAAGGCGATCAACCGTTGGATGATCGGATTCTTGAGGAGGGGCGCGAGGCCATTGAACGGCGGCAGCCCCTCCAGCGCAGCTACCGGATTTGCAACGTCCATCGCACGGTCGGCGCGCGGGTGGCCGGGGTGATTGCGACCCGCTACGGCGACAAGGGCCTGCCGGCCGGCACCATTGACTTGATCTTTGAAGGGACGGCGGGGCAGAGCTTCGGGGCGTTTTGCATCGACGGGATGCGCCTGCGCTTGATCGGCGAGGCGAATGACTATGTCGGCAAGGCGATGGGCGGCGGGGAACTCATCATCCGGCCGCCCGACAGCGTCAAGTTCGTGTGGCACAAGCACGTCATCATCGGCAACACCTGTCTCTACGGCGCAACCGGAGGCTACCTCTATGCGGCCGGCCGGGCCGGCGAGCGGTTCGGCGTGCGCAACTCCGGCGCGGTGGCGGTGATCGAGGGGCTGGGCGACCACGGCTGCGAGTACATGACCGGCGGCATCGTGCTGGTCCTCGGCGAGACGGGCCGCAACTTCGGCGCCGGCATGACGGGCGGCCGGGCCTACGTCCTCGATGAAGCGCGCGTCTTTGAGAAGCGGGTCAATCTGGAGCTGGTGGAATTGCAGCCGCTCGACAACGCCGAGGACGTCGACATCGTGCGCACGCTGATTGAGCGGCACTTCGTCGCCACCAAGAGCAACCGGGCGTTGAGCATCCTCACTAATTGGGAGGATCACCAGCGGCTCTTCTGGATGGTCATTCCGCGGGGTGCTGGCGCGAAGCTCGAGCAGGTTGTCGTCGCCAAAGAAGGCTGAACACGGATTACACAGATTGAAAACCTTTCGCCAAAGGTTCCCATGGCCACGCAATACATCATCCCGATCGCCAGCGGCAAAGGCGGCGTCGGGAAATCGACCGTCAGCGCGAATCTCGCCCTGGCGTTAGCCAAGACCGGTGCGGCGGTCGGGCTGATGGACGCGGACGTCTACGGCCCCAGCATCCCGACGATGCTCGGCATCACAAAGCCACCTGAGGTGGATGCCTCCAATCGCATCAAACCGGTTGAGCAGCATGGCCTCAAGGTCGTCTCGATGGGATTTTTCATGAAACCGGGCGAGGCGGCCATTTGGCGCGGTCCGATGCTCCACAAAACCGTGCAGCAATTTCTGACCGGTGTGGCCTGGGGCGACCTCGACTATCTCATCATCGATACCCCGCCCGGCACGGGAGACGTGACGCTGTCACTGTGCCAATCGATTCCCCTCACCGGCGTGGTGATCGTCTCCACCCCGCAGGACATCGCACTCAACGTGGCCCAGCGGGCCATCGCCATGTTCAAGAAGCTCAATGCCCCGATCCTGGGCATCATCGAGAACATGAGCCACTACGTCTGCCCGCGCTGCGGGCAGCGCGAGGAGATCTTCGGGGTCGGGGGGGCGCGCAAGACCGCCGAGCGGATGGCGATCCCGTTTCTCGGTGAGATTCCGCTCAGCACCCCGATCCGCGTCGCCTCCGACGAAGGTAAGCCGATCGTCCTCTCCCAACCGGAGTCGCCAGGGGCCAAGGCCTTCACCGCCGTCGCCTCGCACCTCGCCGCCCAAGCCGGCCTGCGCGCGCAGCAAGGCGCGCAGGTGAAGGTGACCTTTTGAGACCTGAGACACGAGATGTCTAATACTCAAGCGATCCCAGTTGAAATCACACGAGCCGGTGAGCGCGACGTCAAGATTCGATGGCAGGATGGGCATGAGAGCGTGTATCCCGCGAGGGAGCTGCGGCTGAAATGCCCATGCGCTGGGTGCCTCGACGAAGTGACTGGCGCACTGCGACTGATCGCCTCCAGCGTCCCGCAAGACGTCCACCCCCTGAAGATTGAGCAAGTGGGTCGCTACGCGGTCACCATCCGTTGGAGCGACGGCCACCACACCGGCATCTACGCGTTCGATTATCTGCGCAAGGTGTGCCCTTGTTGCAGCGACAAGCGACAAGCGACAAGCGACAAGTGAATGCTTGAGTTGGCGGGCTTGCGAGTTGGCGGGTTCGCGCGTTAAAGGACCGGGAGCACGGGAGGTGAACGATGGCGCTGTACGTCAGATTGGTGAAGTTTACGGAGAAGCATTCGCTCGGTGAAGACGCGAAGCAACGCTTGGAGAAGGCGAAGGCGATCATCGCGAAGCGCGGCGCCAAGCTTCACCAGGCCTACATCACCCTTGGGCGCTACGACTTGGTGTCCATCATCGAGGCCCCGAACGACAAAGCCATCGCTCAGCTCAGCTCCGAGCTGTTCGATGAGCTCGGGCTCAGCGCCGAAACCCTCCCCGCCATTCCGTTGGAGGAATATCTGAAATAACGAGAAGGATGTTTTGACATCATTATGCTATTATGCTATAGTTGGTCTAGGAGGGGACAATGACACGCACGATGGTCTATCTCCAGGACGAGGTGCACCGCCGCCTGAAACACCTGGCTGTTGAGCAGCACACCTCGTTGGCCGCTCTGATTCGGGAAGCGGTTGAGGCGCTCTATCGAGAAGACATGGCCGACCTACGGATTGGACGCCAGCGGTTGAGTGAGTATCTGCGGCATCCTGAACGTGTGACGTCCTATGCTGAGTATCGAACGCAGCGAGCCAAACGGTAAGCAGTGAGCTACACCGTTGTCCTTCACCCGAAGGCGAAGCGCGAATTAGGCCGCCTGCCCCACGACGTCTTTCAACATGTTGATCCGGTCATCTGGTCGCTGCGGGATCAGCCGAGGCCGATGGGGGTGAAAAAACTCGAGGGGCAGACCCATCGCGTCCGCATTGGTAATTGGCGCGTCATCTATGCGATCCTGGATGATGATCAACGCGTCGTGATTCTCCGTGTCACCCGTCGCTCCGAACGCACCTACAAGGATCTCTGGTGAGCGCTCGATGAAGCCCATCAATCTTGACTACGCTGCTTCAACACCGATGTTGCCTGAAGTTCGGGAGGCGATGGCGGTTGTACTCGCCGATGTCGGAAATCCTTCCTCGATCCATCAGGAAGGAAGAGAGGCGAGGGAGCGGGTGGAGCGGGCGCGCAGGCAGGTGGCGGCGTTGATCGGCGCGAATCCGGAAGCGGTCTATTTCACGTCCTGCGGGACGGAGGCGAACAATTGGGCGATCAAAGGGCTTTTCGCTGCGAACAAGCGAAAGGGACCTCATGTGATCGTCTCGGCGATCGAACATCCGTCGGTGACGCTGGCCGCCAAGCGGCTGCAGATGGATGGGGCGGAGGTGACGATCCTGCCCGTCGATCGCGAAGGATGCGTTTTGCCGGGCGATCTGAAATCCGCGTTGAAGCCCGGCACCGTACTGGTCTCGATCATGCTCGCGAATGGCGAGGTGGGGACGATCGAGCCGATCAAGGAGTTGACGGCGATCGCGCATGAGCACAGCGCCCTCTTCCACGCCGATGCGATCGCGGCGGTCGGCCACTGGCCGGTGGATGTGCGCGAGCTTGGCGTTGATGCCCTGAGCCTGTCGGCAAACCAGTTCTACGGCCCGCAGGGTGCGGCGGCGCTCTACGTCCGGGAGGGCGTGCGCATCCTTCCTCTCTTAGAAGGCGGTGGACAGGAACAGGGAGGTCGATCAGGCACCGAGAACGTCGCGGCGATTGTCGGGATGGGTGCGGCGGCGGACGTTGCGCGACAGCGATTACCTGAGCGCGTTGAGCAAACGTTACTGTTGCGCGATCGGCTGCGCGACGGATTGGTCGAGCGCATCCCGAATCTTCGGCTCAACGGGTCGCGGTCGAACCGATTGCCGCACAACCTGCATGTGTGCGTCGAAGGGGCGGCGAGCGAGTCGCTCGTGCTTGGGCTCGATCATGAGGGTATTGCGGCGGGCCTCGGCTCTGCCTGCAACGCGAAGGCGATGCGGCCGTCGCACGTGCTCAAGGCGATGGGGCTGACAGAGAGCCAAGCGCAAGGGGCGCTGGTGTTCACCATGGGGGAGATGACCACCGAGGAAGAGATCGGGCGGGCGCTGGACGTGATTCCGCACGTGGTCGAGAAGCTGCGCCGCGTCACGCGAATGACTGTGCGCGCGACATGATCGTCCGTCGTCCAACGGACCCGTCGCCCGTGTCGTAGTTCGTTGATCGTTAGTCGTGGAAAACTTGGTGACGAACTACGAGTCCGAATGACGAAACGGGCCACGAGTCCGATTAACGAACCACGAGAGATGAGATATATCATCGTGCTGCCGGACGGGGTCTCCGATGTGCCGATCCCTGAGCTGGGCGGCAAGACGCCACTTGAAGTGGCGAAGCATCCGAACATGGATTGGATCGCACGCGAAGGCCTCACCGGCTGGGCGCACACGATCCCCAAGGGGTTTGCGCCGGGCTCAGACGTCGGGTGCATGAGCGTCTTCGGCTACGATCCACGGAAGTACCACACCGGCCGCGCGCCGCTGGAGGCCGCGGCGATGGGGGTGACGCTGAAGGCCGATCAGGTGGCGTTTCGGTGCAACACCCTCACCGTGCAAGACGGGGTCATGGTCGACCACTCCGCCGATCACATCACCACTGATGAATCTGCGCAGCTCATCGACGCCGTCAGCCAACGGTTGAGCTGCAACGGGGTGCAGTTTTACGCGGGGGTCAGTTACCGCCATATCGCGGTGGTGAACGGTCCGGACTTCGCCGACGTCCAATGCACGCCACCGCACGACATCCTCGGCAAGCCGATTGAAGCCTATCTGCCAACCGGCCCTGGCGCCGACATGTTGAATCAAGCGATGCGTGACTCGGTTGGGCTGCTGAAGGATCATCCGGTCAACCAGCGTCGGGTCCTCGAAGGCAAGCGACCCGCGACAATGCTGTGGTTTTGGGGACAGGGCACCGCGACGGCGCTGCCCTCGTTCCAATCGGCGTACGGAAAACGCGCGGCATGTATCAGTGCAGTGGACATCGTGCGGGGGATCGGACGGCTGGCCGGGTTTGAGATGGTCAAGGTTCCCGGCATCACCGGTTATTTCGATACCAACTATCGCGGCAAAGCCGAGCATGCCCTCAAGGCGTTGGACGGCGGCTGCGATCTCGTGCTCGTCCACATCGAGTCGACCGATGAAGCCGGGCATATGGGCGATGCGAAGAAGAAGGTCCAAGCCATCGAGGATGTGGATCGACTGGTGGTCGGGACGTTGCTGGACGGGTTGAAATCGCGCGGGGCGTTTGGCATCATGGTCGTCTGCGATCATCCGACGAGCACGCCGCTGCGGACGCACGTCGCGGACGCTGTGCCCTTCGCGATCTACGCCACAAAGGGTCGCAAAGATGCCATTTGTGCGTATAATGAAACGGCGGTGAAACAATCGACTCAGCGATTGGAGCACGGCTTTGAGCTGATGTCTTTTTTCTTGAGTCTTGGGTCTTGAGTCCATTTCAAGGAGGTTCCATGCGTCTCCAAGTCAAGGTCGGTCAGGTGGGACAGGTCCGTGGTGGGGTCGCGGTGTATGCCGCATGGGAAGGCGAGCAGCGTCCGGATCGTGTGCTGCCGTCTTACGCGGCGCGCGATCGCGCTTTCATTCAGCTGGTGGGCCGTTGCGGATTCCGCGGGGCCGCCAATGAAACCCTGATGCTGCCGAAAGGGCGCAGCTGGGTGGTGGTCGTGGGGCTTGGCAAGGCCGACGACCTCTCCTTAGACCGGGTACGCCAGTTGGCGGGTACCGCCGCGAAAGCCGTGCGGGCGCGAGGATTCAAGCACCTGGTGCTGCCAGTCCTTCGGGAACGGGCGATTGGTCAGGCCGGTGCGGTCTCGCAGGCGCTCATCGAGGGGGCGCTGCTTGGGCTCTATCGGTACGATCAGTTGAAGCAGGTTCCCAAGCACGAGAAGACCAAGCGGATTGACACGATCACGCTCGTCGCTGAGAGGAGCCGTGAGGCGGCCGAGTCCAGGCGAGGGGTGGAGCGGGCCGAGGCGGTGGTCGAGGCCGTTTTGCTTGCGCGCGATCTCATCAACGGCCCATCTAATCTTGTGACGCCCACGCACCTGGCGAATCAAGCCCGCGCCATGGCCAAACGGCACCGGCTGAAATGTGTCGTGGTCCCGTTTGCCCGGCTCAAGCGGATGGGTTTTGGCGGGATCGTCGGGGTGGCGCAGGGCAGTCCACATCCCGCGCAATTTATCGTCCTGGACTACGCGCCGCCGAGGGCGAGGGCCACCTTCGCCTTCTGTGGGAAGGGGGTTACCTTTGATTCCGGCGGCCTGAGCCTGAAGCCCGCGGCCAAGATGGAGCAGATGAAGTACGACATGTCGGGGGCGGCCGCGGTGTTCGGGACCCTGCAAGCGGCCGCGCGCTTGAAGCTGCCGTATCGGGTGGTGGGGATTGTGGCCGCGGCCGAGAATATGCCTTCCGGGACGGCCCAAAAACCCGGCGATGTCATCACGACGCTTTCCGGCAAGACCGTGGAGGTGCTCAATACCGATGCCGAGGGGCGGCTGGTCTTATCCGACTGTCTCCATTATGCCAAGCGGTATCAGCCGAATTGCACGGTGGATCTCGCCACGCTGACCGGCGCGTGCGTCGTCGCGCTGGGCAGTGAGGCGATCGGGCTGATGACCAAGGACGAACGGTTGGCCGCACGGTTGAATCAGGCGGGACACGCGACGCATGAACGGGTGTGGCGGCTGCCGCTGTGGGATGAGTATGGGCCCGCCATGAAATCCGATATCGCGGATTTGCGCAACGTGACGAACACCGGCGAGGCCGGGACGATCACCGCCGCGAAATTCCTTGAGGAGTTCACGGAGGGCTTGAAGTCATGGGCTCATCTTGACATCGCCGGCACCGCCTGGACCGAGAAGGACAAGCCCTACGTTCCGAAAGGGGCGGTGGGGATTGGTGTGCGCTTGCTCGTGAGGCTGATGGAAAATTGGAAGTAATCTAAGGGGCATCAAATGGCGAACGCAGAGGATGAGTTAAAGCAACTGAAGCAGGTGCTGGAGATTCCCACCGGACGGGAATGGGAGGCGACGGTGCGGCTGTTGCTGCGGCTCATCGGCGAGGATCCCAACCGGCAGGGGTTGCGGCGCACGCCGCTGCGCGTGAAGCAGTCGCTGCAATTCCTGACCTCGGGCTATCGGATGGACCCCGCAAAGGTCCTGCAGCGACGATTCACGGTGAAGCACGACGAGATGATCATCGTGAAGGATATCGATTTCTACAGCTTGTGCGAGCATCACTGCTTGCCGTTTTTTGGGAAGTGTCACATCGCGTACATGCCGGATCGCGACATCGTGGGCTTAAGCAAGCTCCCTCGGCTCGTCGAGGTCTTTGCCCGCCGGCTGCAAGTGCAGGAGCGGTTGACGACCCAAATCGCCGAGGCGATCAATGAGCATCTCAAACCCCGCGGGGTGGCCTGCGTGATGGAAGCCTACCACCTGTGCATGATGATGCGGGGCGTCCAGAAGCAAAACACCACCGCCGTCACCAGCGCCATGCTCGGGGTCTTCCGCACGAGCGACAAAACCCGCGCCGAGTTCCTCACCTTGATCCGCTCAAGGTCGTTCTAACCCCGCCGGCATGCGACCCCTGTTCGCCATCGTGATCGCCTGGGTGGTCATCGCTCCTCCGACCTTCGCACAGCCGGCCTCTCGCCCGCCTCGCGTCGGCGTGCTTGTCGTGGCGCACGGCGGCAACAACCGGTGGGACGGGCTCGTGCGGAAGGCCGTGGCCCAAGCCCGCTTGGACGTGCCGGTGCAGGTGGCCTTCGGGATGGGGATGCATCAAGCAGAAGGGCGGGCCTTTCAAGACGCCGTCAATCGGTTGCAACGCCGGGGCATTGAACGGCTCGTGGTGATCCCGCTGCTTGTGTCCTCCCATTCCGAGGTCTTCCGTCAGTATGCCTATCTCTTCGGGGTGCAGGCGGTGGGGGAATGGAACGAGGTGGCACCGCTGCAGGTGAAGGTGCCGGTCGTCATGGGCAAGGCGTTGGATGACGATGCCCTCGTCGCCGAGATGCTCCTGGAGCGCGCCGCGCGCTTAAGCCGCACCCCTTCGGAGGAAACGGTCATCCTCGTGGGGCATGGACCGGTGTCCGATGAGGAAGCGTCGCGCTGGCTGGAGGTGATGGGGCGCCTCGGCGAGGAGGTCAAGAGCCGGGGCGCGTTTGCCGAGGTCCTGAGCGCGTTGCTGCGCGATGATGCGCCGGCCCCTATTAAAGAGGAAGCGAGCCGGCGGTTTCGCGAGGCGGTCCGCCAGGCCGGCGAGCAGCGCCGCGCGCTGGTGGTGCCGCTGTTGATCGCCTCGGGCGGGATCGAGCAGAAGATTCCGAAGCTCCTCTCCGGCTTGCCCTATGCCTATGACGGGGAAGCCCTGCTGCCGAATCCTAAGCTCTCGCGGTGGATCGCCCGTCAGGTTGAGCAGCTGTCCGCCCTGGAGTAGCCGAAGGGCTCCGCCTGTGCTAAAATAAGGACGCAAACAGTCAGCCGAAGGCCTCAGCGAATGGACAGACACGCATCGAACGGTTCGTGCCAGGCAGTGACCCAGTTGGCGTCTGCTCGCCGCGGGATCGTGACCGAGGCCATGAAGCGGGTGGCCGAGCGGGAGGCGCTCGATCCTGAGCTCATCCGCCAGGAGGTCGCCAAAGGGCGCCTGATCATCCCTGCGAACATCCGCCATCTGGCCGACAGCCTCGATCCGATGGGGATCGGCACCGTCGCCTGCGTGAAGATCAACGCCAACATCGGTAACTCCGCCGTGACCTCTCAGATCGATGAGGAGCTCAAGAAGCTCCACATGGCGGTGCACTACGGCGCCGATACGGTGATGGATCTCTCGACGGGCGGGAACATCCCCGACATCCGCCGGGCGATCATTCACGAAAGCCCCGTCCCGGTCGGGACCGTGCCGATCTATGAAGCGGTGGCCCGCGTGCGCCGCGTCGAGGATCTGACGCCGGAGATCATCCTGCAAGTGATCGAAGAGCAGGCCGAGCAGGGGGTGGACTACATGACGATCCATGCCGGCATCCTGCTGGAGTATCTGCCGCTGGTGAAGCATCGCGTGACCGGCGTCGTCAGCCGCGGAGGGAGCCTCCTGGCCCAGTGGATGGTCGCCCACCGCGAGCAGAATCCGCTCTACACCCATTTTGATGCCATCAGCGAGATCTGCCGCGCCTACGACGTGTCGTACAGCTTGGGCGACAGCCTCCGGCCGGGGTGTGTGGCCGATGCCTCCGACGAGGCGCAGTTAGCGGAGCTGACGACCCTCGGCGAATTGACGCAGCGGGCTTGGGACGCGGACGTGCAGGTGATGATCGAAGGCCCCGGGCATGTGCCGATGGATCAGCTCGAGATGAACGTGGCACTGCAACAGCGGTACTGTCACGAGGCCCCCTTCTACACCCTCGGGCCGCTGGTGACCGACGTCGCGCCGGGGTACGATCACATTACCTCGGCCATCGGGGCGGCGATGGTGGGCTGGTACGGCTCCAGCCTGTTGTGTTACGTGACCCCGAAAGAGCATCTGGGGCTGCCCAACGAGGAGGACGTGCGCAACGGGGTGATCGCCTACAAGATCGCCGCGCACGCCGCCGACGTCGCGCGGGGGCGCCGGGGCGCGAGGGCTCGCGACGACGCGCTCTCCCGGGCCCGCTTCAACTTTGACTGGGAGCAGCAGTTTGCGCTCGCGCTCGATCCGGAGACGGCCCGCCGGATGCATGATGAGACGCTGCCCGACGGATTTTATAAAGAGGCGAAGTTCTGTTCGATGTGCGGCCCGAAGTTCTGCTCGATGCGCATTACCCAAACCGCTCAATTGACCGAACCGCAACCGATAACGTCGCTGACCACATCGGTTTGACACGCGTTCTCGTCGAACTTTTCACTGGTCACTAATCACGAGTCACTGATTTAGAGGAGAGGGACGATGGACTTGCAGAGGCGCTTGGTCAAGCACCTGAAACGATTGAACAGGACGATTCGCAAGGTCGTGGCGAAGGCGCCGGAGTTTCAGGAGCTGCGCGACCTCCTCCGGAAGGAGCAGGTCCAATTGGCCATTTACGTGGTGCCGATCATCGGCGGCAAGCCCGCCGGCCAGGAACTTCACTTCGAACTTACCGACGAGGATCGGAAGTTCCTGAAGGAAGCCGGCATCAGTTTCTAGCGCGCGTTCCTCCTCCCGGCGTCAACAGGTCACATCACCAGTGAGGGAAGCAATGCCTAAGCGAAGCGTGACGTTCGATGATCTGGATCTGCCGACGGGGAAGAAGACCCGGTTGTACCGCCTCCTCTATCAGTGCGGGCCGGGCAGCGGCCGGATGCTCGTGTTGCCCATCGACCAGGGGTTGGAGCACGGGCCGCGCGATTTCTTCGTCAATCCGGACAGCATCAACCCGGAATTCGAGTTGCGCCTGGCGCTGGAAGGCGGCTTTTCAGCCATCGCCTTCCAGATCGGCCTGGCGGAGAAGTACCTGAAGGCGTTTGCGGGCAAAGTCTCCTTGATCCTCAAGCTCAACGGCAAAACCGAGATCCCGCCGGATGATGAGGCGTTTTCCCCCTGCCACGCGACGGTGGACGAGGCGGTGCGCCTGGGCGCCGAGGCGGTCGGCTACACCTGCTATATCGGCTCGCCCCGTCAGGACGACGATTTCGTCCAGTTCGGCCGCGTGCGCCGCGAAGCGGAACAGGCCGGGATGCCGCTGATCATGTGGGCCTACCCGCGCGGCAAGTACATGGAGCAAAAAGGCGGGCGCGATAGTGTCTATGCCGTAGCCTACGCGGCGCGGGTCGCGCAGGAGCTGGGCGCGGATGTGGTGAAAGTGAACTATCCCCACGTTGATGAGGAGAAACGCCCGCTCTACCCCAAAGAGTACCGCGACCTGAAGCTCTCCCCCAAGGAGATGCTGGAGCACGTGGTCGCCTCCGCGGGCCGGACGCTGGTCATCATGTCCGGCGGCTCGAAGCGCAGCGACGAGCAATTGCTGGAGGACGTGCGGGTCGCGTTGGACGCCGGGGTCACCGGATTCATTTTCGGCCGGAACATGTGGCAGCGACGATTCGGGGAAGCCCTGGAGATGGCGGGCAAGATCACGAAGCTGACGCAGGCCGGCGGCCGGGTCTCGGCTGCCAGGGCTGCCGCAACCGTGTGAACGACGTGACAAGCGACACGTGACATGCCACACACCCAGACTGAACTGACCGTGTGGATCGGCGGGGCGGCGGGAGACGGGATCGCCTCAGCTGGCGAATCGTTCGCGAAGGCCTGCTCGCGATCCGGCTATCACGTCTTCGCGCACAACAGCTACCAGTCGGTGATCCGAGGCGGGCATGTGTGCATGCACATCCGCATCGGCACGCACAAAGTCCTCACCCAGGGGGATGAGCTCGACTATCTCGTCGCCTTGAATCAGGACACCTTCGCTCGCTACGCGAAACGGGTGATGGAAGGCGGCGCAGTTTTCTATAACACCGATAAATTCAAGGCGACCGGCGAGGGACTGAAGAAGGACGTGCAGCTCATCGGCCTGCCGGTGATGGAGCTCATCGGCAACCAGCAGATGCAAAACACCGCGCTGATGGGGGCGTTGATGCAAGTCCTCGGGTTGGATCCCCAGGCGATACGAGAGCTCATCAAGGAACGCTTCCTCAAGAAAGGCGAGGCGGTCATCACCACCAACCTCGAGGCCTTTGACAAAGGGATGGGGCATGCCCGGTCGCACTTCACGCCGGGTGGCATTCGCATCGGCTCAGGCGACGGCAAACGGCGGCCCTTGGCGGGCGGCAACCCGATGATCGGCTTCGGGGCGCTCGCGGCCGGCTGCCGCTTCTATTCCGCGTATCCCATGACCCCGGCCTCCTCCCTGCTGCACTGGCTCGTCACATACGCCGCGAAGACCGGGCTGTTGGTTAAGCAGTGCGAGGATGAGATCGCCTCGCTCAACATGGCCATCGGCGCGGGACATGTCGGGGTGCGCGCCATGACCGGGACCTCGGGCGGAGGCTTTGCCCTGATGACCGAGGCGGTCGGGGAGGCGGCCATGACCGAGACGCCAGTGGTCATTGTCGAAGCCCAACGGGGAGGACCCTCGACCGGGCTGCCGACCAAAAGCGAGCAGGGCGATTTGTTCCAGCTCCTCGGCGCCTCGCAAGGGGAATTCCCCAAGGTGATCCTGGCCCCCCGCACCCTCCAAGAGTGCTACGACATGGCCATCCAGGCCTTCAATCTCGCCGAGCAATACCAATGCCCCGTGATGATCGCCACGGACCTGTATCTGGCTGAACGGCTGGAGACGTTTGAGGGGGTCGACCTGAATCGCATCCCCATCGAGCGCGGGCCCATCGTGACACAGGCCAACGGCGCGTATCGACGGTTTGCGGACACGCCGACAGGCGTCTCGCCGCGGGCGCTGCCAGGGACCCAGGGGACCATCTTCACGGCGGCGACGGATGAACATGACGAGGACGGGATCGTCATCAGCGACGTCTACACGAACCCCGCCATCCGCGTGAAGATGATGGACAAGCGCATGCGCAAGATCGGCTTCCTCCTCAAGGAGTTTCCGAAGCCGCAGCTCGACGGCCCGGCCCACGCGGACTTGACGCTGGTGGGCTGGGGCTCGACCTACCAGGTCATGCTGGAGGCGATGGAGGCGTTGCACAAGGAGGGGTTGAACGTCAACGTGCTATGCCTGCGATATCTCTGGCCGTTCCAGACGCAGGAGGTGCGTGGGCTGCTTGAGCGCTGCACCATGACGATGTCGGTCGAGGCGAACTACACGGGCCAGCTCGTGAAGCTCATCCGGATGGAAACCGGCATCAGCATCCAGCACCACCTTCGCAAATACGATGGGGAACCGTTTGAGCTCAAGCAGGTTGTGGATCAGGCGCGGACCATCCTGAAGACCAAACCGGCCGAGTCGGTGACGGTCAGCGTGGTCAGCGATGAAGGCCTCCCGCCGGACTTCTCGCCCGTTGAGAATCCGGCGATCGGAGCGGAAGCCGCGAGGCAGCACTGAGAGCAGCGACATGCGACAAGCGGCATGCGACAAGCGCGTTCTTCAACTTGTCGCTTGTCCCTTGTCCCTTGTCACCACGGGGGAGTTCCGGAGGTAGGGCATGGCGCAGGTGAAAGAATACATCGGGAAGATCAAGCCGGATTGGTGCCCGGGATGCGGGGATTTCGGCGTGCTCAACTCGCTCCAACGGGCCCTGGCTGAGTTGGAGATCCCGCCCCATCAGGTTCAGGTGGTGTCGGGCATCGGGTGCTCATCGAACCTCCCCGGCTTTCTCAACGCCTATGGCTTTCACGGGCTGCATGGCCGCTCCCTGCCCGTGGCGACGGGGGCGAAGTTGGGCAACCACGCCCTGACGGTGATCGCGACGGGCGGAGACGGCGATGGCTACGGCATCGGCGTGGGGCACTTCGTGCACACCTGCCGCCGCAACGTCGACATGACGTACATCGTCATGGACAACCAGATTTACGGGCTCACGACCGGGCAGGCGTCCCCCACGACGGAAAAAGATATCCGCACCAAATCCACCCCGGAAGGGACGATTGAGCTGGCGCTGAATCCCGTCGCGCTGGCGCTGACATGCGGGGCGACCTACGTCGCGCGCGGCTTCTCCGGGGAGAATCTGCATTTGGCCCAGCTCATGAAAGGCGCGATTGAGCACAAGGGGTTCGCGCTGGTCGATGTCTTCTCGCCGTGCGTGACGTACAACAAGCACAACACCTACCCGTGGTTCCGCGAACGGGTCTACAAGTTGGAAGACGAGCGCCACGATACCTCGGATTTCCGCTTGGGCCTTGAAAAGGCCTTTGAGTGGGGGGCGCGCATCCCGATCGGCGTGTTCTACAAAGTCGAGCGTCCGACCTATGAAGATGAAGAGCCCGCCCTGCGCAGCGGCACGCCTCTGGTGAAGCAGCCGTTGCATCGCAACGACCTGGCCGCGATTATGGAGGATTTCATTTAAGAGCGTGACAAGTGACAGGCGACACGCGACAAGCAGGGGGAGGCAATGGCACAGGGAACACGAGTGGCGAAGGTGAGCGAAATCCCTGCCGGCACGGGTAAGGTGATCGAGGCGGGGGGCAGGACCCTGGCGGTCTTCAACGTCGACGGCACGTTCTACGCGATTGACAATACGTGTAAGCACCGCGGCGGGCCGCTCGGGGAAGGCAGCCTCTCCGGCACGACCGTCACCTGTCCCTGGCACGGGTGGGAATACGACGTGGCGAACGGGACGTGCGCGTTTGACCCCTCGGTGTCAGTTCAGGCGTTTCCGATCACCGTCGAAGGCGACGAGATCCTCGTGTCCGTGTAACGGGGTTGCCGCGTTTGCGGGTTAGCGGGTTGGCGCGTTGAAGAGTCAACGCGCGAACGCGACAACGCGCAAACGCGCAAACGTTTTGATGTTCATGGAACGCAAGTGCGTGGCGCTCATCTCGGGCGGGCTGGACAGCGCCCTGGCAGCCCGCTTGATGCTCGAGCAAGGCATCGAGGTGAGCGGTCTCTACCTCTCGCTCAGCTGGGGCTGCTGCGACAAACAGAAAGCGGTGGCGGCGGCTCATCAGCTGGGCGTCCCGCTGATGGTCTTAAACGTTGGAGAGGCCTACCTCGAGGTCATTCGTCACCCGAAGTACGGCTATGGCGCGGGGATGAATCCGTGCGTCGATTGCCGCATCTACATGTTCCGCTTGGCGAAGTGCTATCTGGAGGAAATCGGCGCCGGATTCGTCGTCACGGGCGAGGTGCTCGGGCAGCGGCCGATGTCCCAACGGCGCCGGCCGCTGGATCTGATCGAAGCCGAGAGCGGGCTGGAAGGGTTGCTGCTGCGGCCGCTCTCCGCCCACCTCTTGGACCCGACGTTGCCGGAGCTCCTGGGGGTGGTGGATCGCAGCCGCCTGCTGCGCGTCTCCGGCCGGTCCCGTCACGAACAGCTGGCCCTGGCCAGCGAGCGGGGGATGACCGAGTACTCCCAAGCGGCGGGAGGCTGCCAGCTCACCGATGAGCATTTCGCCAAGAAGGCGAAGGATCTCTTTGCGCATGACGAGCGCCCGACGACCAAAGACATGGAGCTCCTGGCCCTCGGACGGCATTTCCGCATCGGCCCGACGACCAAAATCATCATCGGGCGTAATGAGCTGGAAAACCTGCTGCTGGAGGGCCATGCGCAGGAAGGGTATGCGTGCCTCCGGCCGAGGTTCGCGGGGCCGTCCGCCCTCGTGGTGGGACCGTGGAGCGAAGAGGTGCGGGATCCGGCGGTCTCCTTGATCGTGCAACACACCAAGGAGGAAAAGTTGCCCGAGGGCGCGCTGGAGTTTTTTGTCAATGGGCGGGCGTGGTCGATGCCACGGGACACGGTCTCGTCGAGGCCTCAGGATGCGGTGAAACTTTAAGATGACGGATTACGTCTTTCGCGTCGGTGGGGAAGGTGGGGAAGGGGTCATCAGCACCGGGGAGCTGTTGACCTTGACGTTGGCTCGAGCCGGCTTTGAGATCTACACCTTCCGGACGTACCCGGCAGAGATCAAAGGAGGACACGCAAACTATCAGGTGCGGGCCTCCAATGCACTGCTCCTTTCGCAGGGGGCGGCGGTGGATGTGCTGGTCGCCTTTAACGAAGAGGCGTACCAGAAGCATGCGCAGGACGTTCGTTCCGGCGGGGCGCTGGTCTACGATGCCGATAGTTTCACCCCACCGGCGAATGGCGCCGTCATTCACTACGGCATTCCGATGACCTCCCTGGCGACGGAGAAGGTGGGCGTCAAGCTGACGAAGAACATCGTGGCGCTGGGGGTGTTGAGCCGGTTGTTTGACATTTCGTTTGAGGTCTTTGAGGACCTCCTCAAGGAGCGTTTCGCCCGCAAGGGCGAGGCGATCGTGCAGAAAAACCTGTTGGCGCTGCGCGTCGGAGCCGACTACGCCGTGCAGCAGCCCAAGCGCGACGACATCCGGCTGGGCCGAGGATCTCGCAAGACGAAGGAGCTGGTGCTCTCCGGGAACGAGTCGCTGGGGTTGGGGGCGATTGCGGCCGGCTGCCGTATCTACGCCGGCTATCCGATCACGCCGGCCACCGACATCATGGAGTTTCTCGCCAAGGAGCTGCCGAAGATCGGAGGCTATGTCGTGCAAACCGAAGACGAGATTTCGGCGGTCGGGGTGGTGCTCGGGGCTTCCTACGCAGGCAAGAAAGCCATGACGGCCACCTCGGGTCCCGGCTACTCCCTGATGACCGAGATGATCGGATTGGCCGTGGTCGCTGAACTTCCCGCCGTCATCGTCGATGTCCAGCGCGTCGGCCCCTCCACCGGGATGCCAACGAAGACCGAGCAGGGCGACCTCTATCTCGCCGTCTACGGAGGGCACGGCAACTGCCCGAGGATCGTGATGGCGCTCACTAGCGTCGAGGATTGTTTCTACGGGATCATGCGGGCGTTCAATCTGGCGGAACAGTTCCAGATGCCGGTCATCGTGCTCTCCGACCAATACCTGGGCCATCGGAAAGCGACCGTGCCGGTTCCCGACCCCTCCACGGTTCCCCTCGTGGAGCGTCGCAAGCCCACCACGGAGGAACTCAGAGGCTACCAGCGCTACCGCTTTACCCCCGATCACATCTCTCCGATGTCAGCCCCTGGGATGGAAGGCGGCGGGTACGTCGCCGAAGGGCTGGAACATACCGAGATCGGCTACCCCGCCGCGTCGGACCACGAGAATCATCTGCGCCTGACGCAGAAGCGCTACGGCAAGTTCCATGCTGTGGAGTCGATCGCCAACGAGCTGGTGCGCTTCTACGGGGAGGCCCATCCGGAGATCGGCGTCATCGGCTGGGGATCCACCGAAGGGGTGATCCGCGAAGCGGTACAGATGGCGCAGGACCAAGGGTATTCCGTCGGCGCGCTGCACACGAAAATCCTCTACCCGCAGCCGCTGGCGAAACTCACGGAGTTCATCAACGGCACGAAGGCGGTCATCATTCCAGAAGTCAATTTCACCGGGCAGTTCGCCACCCTGCTGCGCAAGCGGTTTGCGTATGACTTCATCCAATTGAACAAGTGCGTGGGGTTGCCCTTCACGCCCAAAGAGATTTTCGACAAGATTGAGGAGGCGGCCAACCATGTCCACAGCCGACGTCGAGATCTTGCCCCAAAGTTATAAGACCGACGAACACCCCATTTGGTGCCCCGGGTGTGGCGACTTCGGGGTCCTGTCGTCGCTCTACAACTCCCTCGCGGGCCTGAAGATCAACCCGAAGGATCTCGTGGTGGTCTCCGGTATCGGTTGCTCAGGCCGCACGCCGGGCTTCATCAAGTCGTACGGGTTCCACAGCGTCCACGGGCGCGTGCTGCCCGTCGCGCTGGGGGTGAAGCTCGCGAATCCGTCGCTGCATGTGATCGGCGTCGGCGGAGACGGGGATGGCTTTGCCATCGGCGGCGGCCACATTCCCCACGCGGCCCGCCGCAACCCCGGCTTCACCTACCTCGTCATGGACAACTCGACCTACGGGCTGACGAAAGGCCAGTACTCACCCACCTCGCCCGTCGGATTTCAAGCCGGCTCCACCCCCTATGGAAACATCGAGCAGCCGATCAATCCGCTGGCAATGCTCATCGCCTATGGCGCCACCTTCGTCGGCCAAGGCTATTCCGGTAAGCCCCGCGAGCTCTCGGACCTCATCACGAAGGCGATGGAGCACAAGGGGTTTGCGTTCGTCAACGTGATCAGCCCCTGCATCACGTTCTACAACACCTACAAGATGATGCCGGCGAGGCTGGGGGAGCTGCCCAAAGACCACGACGTGACGAATCGCGTGAAGGCGTTTGAGTTGGCGCTGCAGACGGACAAGACCTACCTCGGCGTGTTCTATCAGGTCCGGCAGCCGACGTTTGAGGAAGGGGTCGCTAACATCATCAAATCGGCGCAAGCCTCAAGCCCCCCACGGCTCGAAGAAATCTTCGCGGAGTTCGATTAAATCCGGCATGGCAACCCGCCTTGAGCGCGACTCCCTCGGCACGAGGCGCATCCCCTCACGGGCGTATTACGGCATCCAGACACACCGCGCGGTTGAGAATTTCCCCATCAGCGGGTTGCGTCTCCATCAGGGGATGGTGCGGGCCATGGCGCTGATCAAGAAGGCGGCGGCGCACGCCAACGTGGCCGTGGGGTGCCTGCCGCGCCGATTCGGCTCCGCCATCGCGCGCGCGTGCGATGAGGTGTTGAGGGGGCGGTTCGACGACCAGTTCGTTGTCGACGTCTATCAAGCCGGCGCGGGGACGTCGTTCAACATGAACGTCAACGAGGTCATCGCCAATCGCGCCAACGAGCTGCTCGGCGCCCGCCGGGGGACGTACCGCTTCCTGCATCCGAACGACCACGTCAACATGGCGCAGTCGACCAACGACACGATCCCGACCGCGATTCGGCTGGCCTGTTTGATGGCGCAGCCAGCACTCGTCGACTCGATGGCGCGGTTGGAGGCGGTGTTGAGCCGGAAGGCCCGGCAGTTTGGCGGCATCGTCAAATCGGGACGCACCCATCTCCAGGACGCCGTGCCGGTCCGCCTGGGCCGGGAATTCGGCGCGTATGCGGTAGCCGTGAGGAAGGCGCGGGAAGCCGTCGCCTGCTCGGCTGAGGCGTTGCAGGAACTCAACCTGGGCGGGACGGCCGTGGGCACCGGCATGAACGCGCACCCGCGATATCGTCGGCTGGCCCTTCAGGCGCTGCGCCGCTGGACGCAGCTGCCCGTGCATTCGGCTGAGGATCTGATGGAGCGCATGCAGAGCGCGGCGGATTTCGCGCGCTTCTCCGGCGCGCTGCGGGCCTACGCCCTTGAGCTGATTCGCATCGCCAATGATCTGCGGCTGCTCAGTTCCGGCCCGAATACGGGGTTGGGAGAAATCGAGCTGCCCACGGTGCAGCCGGGGTCTTCCATCATGCCGGGCAAGGTCAATCCGGTCGTCGCCGAGATGGTCGATATGGTGGGATTCCAAGTCTTGGGGCATGATGCCACCGTCGCCTACGCCGTTCAAGCGGGGCAGTTGGAGCTCAACGTGATGATGCCCGTCATCGCCTATAACCTCCTCCAAGCGATGGCGCTGCTCACCACCGCCACCCACGTCTTTGCGACCCGCTGTGTCAGCGGCATCCGGGCGAATGCCCAGCGGTGCGGAGCCTACGCGAAGCGCAGCCTGGCGTTGGTCACGGCGCTCAATCCCCATCTCGGCTACCTCAACGCCGCCAAGGTGGCCAAAGAGTCTCTGGCTTCCGGTCGGTCGATTCAGGATCTCGTCGTCGCCCGTGGATGGCTCAGTCCGGCTTCCGCCCGGCGCCTCTTAGACCCCTATCGCCTCAGCCGATAGATGCCGCTCCGCGCGTATTCTCTGTTACAATATCTTTTTTGCACGGCGACGTGATCTGCGCCCGTAGCTCACTTGGATAGAGCGCCTGGCTTCGAACCAGGAGGCAGCGGGTTCAAATCCTGCCGGGCGCGCTTTCTCAGGCAAGGCTCAGGCTTGTGTAAGGTGTAATGTGCGATGTGTAATGGAAAAGATTTTTTTGATTTCCATTCCACATTCCACATTTCACATGACACAAACCTCCGTTTTGGCTCCACAGTTTCGGGCCGTTAGCTCAATCGGCAGAGCACCTGACTCTTAATCAGGGTGTTGCAGGTTCGATTCCTGCACGGCCCACTCTGACCCGAGAAAGCTTGCGTGTGTATCACATGACACCATCTGGACGGGCATGTGGCGGAACGGCAGACGCGACAGCCTTAGGAGCTGTTGGGGAAACCCGTGGGGGTTCGAATCCCTCCGTGCCCATGGAGCCGTTGTACGAGGAAACGCGGGTGTAGCTCAGTGGTAGAGCGTCACGTTGCCAACGTGAATGTCGTGGGTTCAAATCCCATCACCCGCTCGCTCGCCTAACAAGGAGTCGGCATGCAGGTGTTAGACTTTCTCCGGGAAGACGCGGTGGCGTGTTCGCTCAAGGGGCAGACCAAAGAAGAGGTGATCCGCGAGCTGGTCCAGTTGCTCGTCAAGGCCGGCGCGCTCAAGGAGCGCGACGTCTCGAAGTTTGTCCAGATCCTGCTCGACCGCGAAGCGCTCGGCTCGACGGGGATCGGGCAGGGAGTGGCGATCCCTCACGGGAAATCCTCGTGCGTGGGGGAGCTTGTGGGAGCCGTGGGGATTTCCAAAGCCGGGCTAGGTTTTGATTCCTTGGACGGAGAGCCCGCCCAGATCTTTTTCCTCCTGGTCGCCCCGGAAGATTCCGCGGGTCCCCACCTGAAGGCCTTGGCGCGCATCTCCCGCCTGCTGAAAGAAAAACATTTCCGGGACAGCTTGATCGCGGCCAAAGACGAGAAAACCCTCTTGAAGATCATCCGTGACGAAGAGCAGCGCCGCCAGTAAAACGAGTGACCAGTGACTAGTGACTGGTGACTAGTGAACGGGTCGAGAAAGACAGGATTCAGATGCGATTTTTGAAGTGGTTCTATCCCGGGATGCAGATCAAACGATGGCTCCTCCTCTCCCTCGTGGGGGTGTTGTTGTTTGGCATGGGCTCGGCCTTGTTCACCACACCCCAGCCCTCGTTGTTGACGCGTTTGGTCAGTCTCTTGCTTCTCGCAGGAGGCCTGGGGGCGATGGTGACCGGCGCGGTGGTGGCGGTGCGCTCGCTGCTGGACGTGGTCAGGCCGGATGCGCAAAAAGAATTGGTGGATGTCGTCTTTGAGCGCCGGCACCTGGAGCGTGGGCCCAAGGTGGTGGTCGTGGGCGGAGGGACGGGGTTGTCGACGCTGCTACAGGGGTTGAAAGCCTACACCAGCAAGCTCACCGCCGTCGTGACCGTGGCGGATGACGGCGGCAGCTCCGGCCGGTTGCGGGAGGAATTCGGCGTCCTGCCTCCCGGGGATATCCGCAATTGTCTGGTGGCTCTGGCGGAGGCCGGGCCGCTCATGCAGCGGCTGTTCCAGTACCGCTTTCCAGGCGAGTCGGCGTTGCGGGGGCACAATTTCGGGAACCTGTTCATCACCGCCATGACCCAGATTACCGGGGATTTTGAGCGGGCGATCCAAGCCTCCAGCCGCGTGCTGGCGATTCAAGGACGGGTCATCCCTTCGACGTGCGAGAAGGTCCGCTTGGTGGCGGAGCACGACGACGGGACCCTGACGGTCGGTGAATCCAAGATCTCCGACTATCCCGTCTCGATCCGCCGCGTGTATCTGGAACCAGCCAGCGTCGCCCCCACCCAGGAAGCGTTGAGCGCGATTCGAGAGGCCGATCTCATCGTCTTGGGGCCCGGCTCGCTCTTCACCAGCATCATTCCCAACCTGCTGGTCGACGGCATTGTGGAGGCGATTGTGGAATCCAAGGCGCTGAAGATCTACGTGTGCAACGTCATGACCCAATTCCGCGAGACCGCCGGGTTTAAGGCCAGCGAGCACGTCCGCGCCCTCATCGCCCATACGCACCCCAGCATCTTTCAGGTATGCGTCGTCAACACCAAGCCGGTGCCTGAGGCCTTGCTCGAACGCTATCGCCAGGAGCACGCCGAACCCGTCGAGCCGGATGTGGACGCGGTTCGCAAGCTCGGCTATCAGGTGGTGGCGGACGATGTCGTCGGTCTTGAGGATTACGTGCGCCACAATTCGGATAAGCTGGCTCGGCTGATCGTGGGGCTCTCGACGGGGATGCGCCGGGCGCCGCCGGCGCAGAAGGCGAACCGGCCGGGCGCTGCGGCCCTTCCCCCTCAGGCCTCCGTCAGCAACGACCATGCGTCAGAGGTCTGATGGCTTCCGCCCCCGTCTACCTGTTGATGGCGATCCACTGCCATCAGCCGGTGGGCAATTTCGACTTCGTCTTTGACCAAGCGTTCCGTCAATCCTACCACCCGTTCCTGGAGACGCTCGAGCGGCACCCAAGCATCCGGCTGGCCCTGCATTACAGCGGGAGTCTGCTGGATTGGTTAGGGGACCGCCAACCCCAGTTTCTGCAGCGGCTGCGGCGGCTGGTGCGCAGCGGCCAAGTGGAGCTGCTGGCTTCAGGCTACTACGAGCCGATTCTCCCACTCATCCCTGAAGCCGATCGGCAGGGACAACTCGCGTTGATGCAAGCGATCCTGCGCCGACAGTTCGGGGCAACCGCGTCAGGCTTGTGGCTGACCGAGCGGGTGTGGGAGCCTGAGCTGCCCGGGACCCTGGCGAGGGCCGGCATCCGGTTCACCATGGTGGATACCAATCAGTTTCAGGTTGCGAAGGATGTCCTGCCCGCCAGATTGTGGTATCGCGATCAAGACGGGGAGGACCTCTTGGGCTGTTATGTGACCGACTACGCCGGGGAGATGGTGACGCTGTTTCCCTCTTCCAAGCGCCTGCGATACGGGATGCCATTTCAAGAGGTGGCTCAGACGATCGCATTCCTGAAACAGTTGATTCGGGATGAGCCGATCGCCATCACCTTTGCCGATGACGGCGAGAAGTTCGGGCTCTGGCCCAAGACCTACGAGTGGGTCTACGAGCAGGGATGGTTGGAGCGGTGGTTCAGCGCGCTGGAACGGGAATCGTCGTGGCTGAAGACGGCGACCTTCTCGGACTACCTCACCCGCATGGGTCCCAGCGGCCGGGTGTATCTGCCGGGCGGGAGTTACGAAGAGATGCTCGAGTGGTCGGGCGGGTCCTTTCGCAACTTCTTCGTGAAATACCCTGAGGCGCAGGCGATGTACCAACGGATGCTCCGGGTGAGCGAGCGCCTGAGTGGACTCAAGACCCAAGACTCACGACCCAAGGCCAAGCCCACAGCCAAGAGCCGTCATTCGTCACTCATCAGGCGGGCTGAGCGGGAGCTGTACAAGGGGCAGTGCAACTGCGCGTACTGGCATGGGGTGTTTGGAGGTTTGTACCTCTCGCACCTTCGTCGAGCGGTCTATCGCCATCTGTTGACGGCTGAGCAGCTCGCGGATCAAGTCAACGGAACGCCGCCCGCCATCGTCCAGCGCGACCTCGACGGGGACGGGGAGCCGGAGGTGGCCTTGCGAAGCGCGCGCCTCGGGGTGGTGATCGATCCGCGCGAAGGCGGCGCGGTGATGGAAGTCGACGACTACGCCCATGCCGTCAACGTCACGGACACCCTCACACGGCAGCGAGAATCGTATCATCAGAAACTGCAGGCGACGGCGTCCCCCTCGATGGCGTTGGCGAAGGCCCCCGCCAGCATCCACGATCTCTTGCAGCCCAAAGAAACCGGCCTGGAAGCGCACCTGGTCTATGATGATCACAGGCGTTGCAACTTCCTCGATTACGCCCTCTCCGCGATGCCCTCGCTGCAGCAGATTCGGCAGAACACCTGGGGAGAATATCGCCTCTGGATGGGCGGGTCCTATCAGGTTGGGGCCTTGCGGCGTTCCTCGGCGAATCAGGTGGCGGTGCAGCTGGTTCGCCGCGTCGGCGCGGGGAGCGTGCGGAAGACCTTCACCCTCATGCAGAAGCAACCGGTGCTGAGATGCCGGTATGAGGTGGACGGGCTTACGATCCCCGTCGTGGCTATGGAGATGAACCTGGGCCTCTGGAATCCGCAGTGGGCCGAGCCGCTTTTGTCTGAGCGGCTCGAGCAGTTGGATCTCCAGGACGCCTCGCTGCCCCTGACCCTGACGGTGAGGATCGACCCGCCGGCATCGGTCGCGCGTGTTCCCATTTACACGGTCTCCGAGTCGGAAGAAGGACTGGAGCGCACCTCCCAAGGATTGGCCGTCGTCTGCCTCTGGGCGCTTGCGGGCCGACGGACCTGGGCCTGCGAGCTCGAGTGGAGGCTGGGGGGCTGACCATGTCGGCGATTCAGCGGACGGTGACCATCGTGCACGCCCAAGGGCTCCATGCTCGCCCCGCGGCGATGTTCGTGCAGCTCGCCAAACGATTCAAGTCGCGCGTGACGGTGAAGAAAGGCCGCAAGATTGTGGATGGAAAATCCATTATGGGGATTCTGACCCTGGCGGCCGGCAAGGGCGCGCGCGTCTCTCTCGTCGTCGAAGGCCCGGACGCCGCCGAGGCGTTGGATCACCTCAGCCACTTGCTCACCGAGCCCCTCCAGGAGTCTCCACGATCCATCCGATGCACGATCTGATCCCATGCTAGTCCTCAAAGGGATTCCGGCGTCGTCAGGCGTGGCCATCGGGAAGGCCTTCCTGTTCAGCAGCGAGGAGCTCCTGATCCCCCGCCGCCCGATTGCCGAGGCGGAGATTCCTGCCGAAGTCATGCGCTTCGAAGAAGCGCTGATCCAAACCCGCCACCAGATCCTGGGGATTCAGCATCGCCTGGCGGACGAGATGGGTCAGGAGCACGCGGAGATTTTCAACGCGCACCTCCTCGTCCTGGAGGATCAGAGCCTTCGCGAAGAGGTCCTTGGCGGCTTGAAGGCCCAGCGCCTCAATGTGGAATACATCTTTAATGAGGTCGTCCGGCGGTACCTGCGGGCCTTCGCGAGGACCAATGACGAGTACCTGCGGGATCGCACCGCCGACA
Source organism: Candidatus Aquivivens invisus (assembly GCA_001804415.1). GTDB lineage: Bacteria > Omnitrophota > Gorgyraeia > Aquiviventales > Aquiviventaceae > Aquivivens > Aquivivens invisus. The sequence continues at coordinate 20,393 of MHGA01000041.1, read as the reverse complement.
TCGAGGACGTCAGAAAACGGATCCTGCGCAATCTGACCGGCCGGCACCTCGATGCCATGGGACAACTCGATGAGCCGGTCGTCGTCATCGCCCACGCCCTCTCGCCCTCAGAGACCGCCCTCATGCACAAGCGGCATGTGCTGGCCTTCGTCACGGATGTGGGCGGGCGGACCGGCCATACGGCGATTATGGCCAAGTCGCTGGGCATCCCGGCGGTCGTCGGGGTGGAGGTGGCCACCGCCCGCATCGAAAAAGAAGGCCTCATCATTGTGGACGGGACGCGGGGGGAGGTCATCGTCGATCCCGACCCTGCGACGATCCGCCGCTACGAGGTGGAGCAGCGGCGAATCCAGGAAGTCAACCGGCAACTGCTGCAATTGAAGGACCTGCCGGCGGAAACGCTGGACGGCCACCGCGTGACGCTGTCCGCCAACATCGAAGTCCCCGACGAGATCCCCTCCGTGATCGCCCACGGCGCCGAGGGCATCGGGCTCTACCGCACCGAGTTCTTTTACCTCAACCGCACCGATTTCCCCTCGGAAGAGGAGCAATTCCAGTCCTACAAATCCGTGGCGGAGCGCTTGGCCCCCCAGTCTGTGATCATCCGGACGGTGGATCTGGGGGGCGATAAGTTTCTTTCCCCCCTGGATCTACCCACCGAGATGAATCCCTTTATGGGATGGCGGGCGATCCGGTTCTGCCTCGCCCGTCCCGATGTCTTTCGCGTGCAGCTGCGGGCGATCCTGCGGGCCAGCGCCTACGGGAACCTGAAGCTCATGTTTCCCATGATCTCCGGATTGGAGGAGCTGCGCCGGGCGCACGAGATCCTCGAGGGGGTCAAGGGCGAGCTGACGCGTGAGGGCCTCGCCTTCTCGCCGGCCATGGACGTCGGCGCGATGATCGAGGTGCCCTCCGCGGCGCTGACCTGCGACTTGTTGGCCGGGGACGCGAAGTTCTTTTCCATCGGGACGAACGATCTCATCCAGTACGCCCTGGCGGTGGATCGCGTGAATGAGAAGATCGCCTACCTGTATGAACCCGCGCATCCGGCCGTCCTCCGCCTCCTCAAACAGATTCTTGATGCCGGCCATCAAGCCGGCATCTGGGTGGGCATGTGCGGCGAGATGGCCGGCGAGCCAGCACTCGCCCTACTCCTGTTGGGATTGGGGCTGGATGAGTTTTCGGTGTCCCCGATCCAGGTCCCGCTGATCAAGAAGGTCATTCGCGCCGTGGAGTACCACACCGCCCAGGCTATCGCTCAACAGGCGATGCAGTTTCGAACCGGCAAAGAAGTCGAGGCGTTCTTGCTCTCGCACCTGCGTCAATTGGTTCCGGATCTGGCCGAGTAAGATGGGACCGTCTCTCAGCGTCGTCCTCTTAGCCGCCGGGTACGGGACGCGGCTCTATCCGCTCACGAAGGATCGTCCCAAGGCCCTGTTGCCGTTGGGAGACGACACCATCCTGGATACCATCATGCAGGCGGTTGAGGCGGTGCCCAACGTGTCGCGGACGATCCTGGTCACCAATCACCAGTTCGCGGGCCACTTCCGTCATTGGCAAGCCCGCCGATCCTCGTCGGTGGAGATTCTTGATGACGGCACCGAAACCCCTGAGTCCCGGCTGGGCGCGATCCGGGATTTGCAGCGTGCCTGGGAGCGGGGGGCGGCGGCCGATGACGTCTTGGTTCTGGGGACAGACAATCTCCTGACCGGTTCGCTGACGGAGGTCCTCCGCGCCGCCCGGTTAAGGCGTCCGGCGGCGACGGTCGCGGTACGGGAGGTCGCGACACTCAAGGAGGCGAGGCAGTTTGGCGTGGCCGAGACCGACCCGGACGGACGGATCATCCGGTGGTGGGAAAAGCCCCGCCGCCCGCCCTGCCGGACCATCGGGTTATGCCTCTACTATTTTCCGAATCCGATCCGTCAGCAGATTCAGGCCTACCTGGCGCAAGGCGGCCTCGGCGATGCCCCGGGCCAGTTCCTCGAATGGCTCGTGGCCCGGCAACCGGTCTATGCCGTCATGACGCAGGGGGTCTGGTTTGATATCGGATCGCAAGAGGCGTACCGTCAAGCCGTCCGGTACTGGAAGAAGCAAGACAAGAAAGAAAGGAGTCGCTCATGCGCAAGACCCTCTTCACCTCTGAATCGGTGACCGAAGGCCATCCAGACAAGATCGCGGATCAGATCTCGGATGCCGTGCTCGACGCGATCTACGAGAAGGATCCCAGCGGGCGGGTGGCCTGCGAGACCCTGGTGACCACCGGGTTGGTCGTCGTCGCGGGAGAGATCACGACGTCGTGCTATATCGAGATCCCCCAGATCGTCCGCCGGACGATCCATGAGATCGGCTACGACGAGCCGGAGCACGGCTTCGCCGCAAAAACCTGTGGCGTGTCGACGTCCGTCCAAGCCCAGTCGCCGGACATCGCGTTGGGCGTGGACAAAGGCGGGGCAGGCGATCAGGGGATGATGTTCGGCTATGCGACCAATGAGACGCCGGAGTACATGCCGATGCCGATTATCCTCGCGCACCGGTTGGCGCAGCGGCTGGCTGAGGTCCGCAAGCAGCGGCTGATCGACTATCTTCGTCCGGACGGCAAAACCCAGGTCACGGTGGAGTACCATGACGGGCACGTGGGGCGGATCGAAGCCGTGATTGTGAGCGCCCACCATAGAGTGGGAGTCCCGCTGTCGAAAATCCGCTCGGATATGAAACACCACGTGATCGAGCACGTGGTCCCCAAGCAGTGGCTCGATAAGCAGACGAAGATCTTCGTCAACCCCACCGGACGGTTCGAGGTGGGCGGGCCCATGGGTGACACCGGCCTGACCGGACGCAAGATCATCATGGACACCTATGGCGGGGTCATCGGCCACGGGGGTGGGGCGTTCTCCGGCAAGGATCCGACCAAGGTGGATCGCTCCGCCGCCTACATGGCCCGGTATGTCGCGAAGAATCTCGTTGCCGCCGGCGTGGCGGACAAGTGCGAAATCCAGTTGGCCTACGCCATCGGGGTCGCTGAACCGGTGTCGATCATGGTCAGCACCCACGGGAGCGGCAAGCTGCCGGAGCATCAGATCATCAAGATGATCCGCGAGCTGTTCGACCTCACGCCCCACGGGATCATCCGGACGCTCAAGCTGCGCCGGCCGATCTATCTCAAGACCGCCGCCTACGGCCACTTCGGGCGCACGGACGACGGGTTTACCTGGGAAGAGCTCGACCGCGTGAACGACATCAAGCGGGCCGCGAAGCACCACTAAAAAAGCAATAAGCAGTAAGCAGTAAGCAATAAGTGAAAAAAAGAAACAAACGACGGGAGGGAACGTGAGAAGGACATTTCATATCAAGCATGCGAATCTCGCGAAATCGGGACGGGCGAAGATCGACTGGGCCGAGGGCCAGATGCCGGTTCTGGGACAGATTCGCGCCCAGATGTTTCGCACCAAACCCTTCAAGGGCGTGCGCCTGGCGGCCTGTCTGCATGTGACGACCGAAACGGCTCACTTGATGCTGACCTTGAAAGCCGGCGGCGCCCGGCTGGCGCTGTGCGCCTCCAACCCGCTCTCGACGCAGGACGACATCGCCGCCAGCCTGGTCAAGGACTTCGGGATCGCGGTGTATGCCGTTCGGGGAGAAGATCGGCGCACCTACTATGCGCACATCCACGAGGTCCTCTCGATGTCGCCGCACATCACCATGGATGACGGGGCCGATCTGGTGTCGACGATCCACAAGGAGCCCGGGCGGTTCGGGCGCGACATCATCGGGGGCACCGAGGAGACGACGACCGGCGTGATCCGCTTGCGCAGCCTCGAAGCCCAAGGCAAGCTGCGCTACCCCGTGATCGCGGTGAACGACGCCAACACCAAGCATCTGTTCGACAACCGCTATGGAACCGGCCAATCGACGATTGACGGGATCTTGCGCATGACGAACCGCCTCCTGGCGGGCTCGGTGTTCGTGGTGGCGGGCTATGGCTGGTGCGGAAAAGGACTCGCCCAGCGGGCTCGGGGCATGGGGGCGCATGTGATCGTGACCGAGGTGGATGCGCTGAAAGCCCTGGAAGCGGTGATGGACGGCTTTCAAGTGATGCCACTTGAGCGGGCCGCCGGCGTCGGCGACATTTTTGTCACCGTGACCGGCTGTTCGAAGGTCATCGCCGCGCGCCATTTCCGGCGCATGAAGGACGGGGCCCTCGTGGCTAACTCCGGCCATTTCGACGTGGAGATCGATCTGGAGGCCCTGCGCCGCGTCAGCCGGCGCCATCACGTCGTGCGCAACGGCATCGACCAGTACACCCTCGCCAATGGGCGGCGGATCAACGTGCTGGGTGAAGGGCGACTGGTCAATTTGGCCTGCGCGGAAGGCCATCCCTCGAACGTGATGGATCTGTCGTTCGCCAATCAGGCGCTGGCCTCAGAGCATCTCGTGCGTCACGGCGCTCGCCTTGGGCGCAAAGTCTATCCCGTCCCGGCTGCCATCGACCGGCGCATCGCCGTCCTGAAGCTCAAGGCGCTGGGCGTGCGCATCGACCGCCTCACCCAGGAGCAGTCCCGTTATCTCTCGAGCTGGGAGCTTGGGACGTGAGCGCGTGATTAAGGGTGGTGGTCAAGTTTGACGGGTGGCGCGGAGCCAGGGCTCCCGCCGTCCCCACTGCTTCGTTTTGCTTCGCAAAAACGAAGCAAAACGGTGGGGAAGGCGCAGCGACAGGCCCTGTCAAACTTGACCAGTACCTGATTAAGTGATTGGGTGATCAAGCATGCTGACGCAGGGCGCGCCAGCACAGGCCCAGGGCGATGAGGTGCGGGGCCCACATGGCCACCACCACCGGCAGGAAGCCTTCCTTCGCCACACCCTGACCCGCCGCCACCCCCAGGTAGTACAGCACCCCCCACCCCAGGCTGGTCCCGAGCCCCCGCAGATGCCCGCGGCGTTGGCGCCGCGTGGCGCCGATAAAGGCGATCACGCACATCACGACGTTCATGAAGGGCAAGGTCAGCTTAGCGGTGAGCTCCGTCGCGTAGCGCCGGATATTGGTGATGTGGTTCGCCTTCAGGTGCGCGATCAGGCGGCGCAACTGGCCCACCCGCATCGTCTCGGGCTGGCTGTCGGATTGCCGGAATGACGTCGGCGTGACCGGGAAGTTCAGCAGCCGTTCCACAAACGGAACCGGCTCGCCGGTCAGCAGGCCCTTGGGGCTGATCCGGTAGATCGTGCCTGAGATGAGCAGCAGCCCATGGGGGGTGAAGAAGGCCTGGCGGGCGTAGTAGCTTCTCGTGGGCTGGTTGCGCACATCGTGCTCGAGAATGGACAGATCGGTGAGCTCATTGCGGTCCAGATGAAACTGGCGCGCGTGATACAACCGGTTGTCCCGATCCAGGGTGGCCACACTCTCCAGGAGGTGCGGCTGCTGCCGCCCGCGAAACAATTCATACCGCATCTGCTCATACGCCGCGGCGGTCTGCGGCACCACACGGTCGTTGAGGGCGAAGACGAAGAGGCTGACGAACCATCCCACCAGGACAAATGGGACGCCGGCGCGCACGAGGCTGACTCCTCCCGCGTGCATCGCCAACAGCTCTTGATAGCGGACCAGGCGCATGGCGACGAACGCGCAGCTGAGGAGCAACGCCAACGGCGAGGCGCGGACGATGACGAGCGGGGTGAAGGTGAGATAGTACTGCGCGACAGTCGCCAACGGGATCCGATACTGCAGGATCTCTTCGAGGTGCCCGAAGAGATCGATGAGCAGGCTGATGAAAACGAACACCAGCATACACCACACCCACACGGGGAAGAGCTGCTTGGTCGTGTACCGATCAAGGATCCGCATCAGCGGCGGAGGGTGTGCCAAAGCCGCAGTCCCGCGAAGGCCCCGCCCGCGAAGTTCGGCGTCCACATCGCCAGCCACGGCGGAGCCCACCCTTTGAGGGCGATGGCGTTCAGCCCGATCGTCGCCAGATAGTAGGCCATGCTCCAGCCGAGCACCCACACGAAGATGACCAGCCGTTCGTGGTGGTGCAGGGAGAGGCCCAGGCTGAGCCCGAAGGCGACGAACATCAGCGTGGCAAAGGAGAACGCCAGTTTGCGGTGAAGCTCCAACGAGACCGGCAGGGCATCGATGCCTTCGGCCTGCAGCCGCTGCCGTTCGATGCCGAGTTCCTTGAACGACATCTCTTTGAGTTTCTTGCCGATCCGCTTCCCGGCTTCGGCGTCCGAGATCATGTTCATGGTGTAGGTGCCGAAGGAGACTTTGTAGAGCGAGCCGGGATGTTCGGGGTTCCATTCATCGACCGTGCCCTCATAGAGTTTGAGCCGCACCCCCCGTTTGTCCGGCAGCGGCTCGAACTCCCCTCGACTCGCGAGGATGGTGCGCGTCGGGCCGTTGGGTTGCGGCTCGTAGATCCGGACATTGTGCAGGATCTGCCGGTCGACGTGGTACACGAACAGGACGTAGGGTTCGAATTCTTTGATGAAGGCCCCCGCTTCGATGTAGGCGGTGGGATGCTTGATGCCGATGGCTTTGAGCTGCCGGCGGGACGCAAGGTGCGTGGCCGGAATGACCCGGTCATTGAGCGCGAGCATCATCCCGCTCATCACCAGCCCCACCGTGAGGATCGGCCACACCAGCCGCGCCGGCGCCACACCCGAGGCCCGGATGGCGATCAGCTCATAGTCGCTGCTCAGCCGTCCAAAGGCCATCACCATCGCGATCAAGCACGCGATGGGCAGGGTGAAGGTAAGGAGGTAGGGGACCGAGTAGATCAAGAGCCGCAGCACATCGAAGAGGCTCACCCCTTTGGCGATGACCAGCTCCGCGAGTTTCACGAGGTTGCCCACCAGCGCCACCACGGTCAGCCCGCTGACCGCCACCGCCAGCGGTGCGGCGTGTTCTTTGAGGACGTAGGCCCGGAGAATCTTCATGGGTGGAGCGGGGTTCTCGCGGCGGTGAGCACGTGGACGGGCTGGATCCCCGCGCGTCGGAGGACGTGCGCGCAGGCGTTGGCGGTGGCCCCACTCGTCAGCACATCATCGATGAGGAGGACTCCTCCGCTTGGCCGTGGACGGGCGCTGACTCGGAAGGCTCCCTCCACGTTCCGCGCGCGCGCCGAAGGGCTCAACCGGGTTTGCGTCGCGGTCCAGCGAGTCCGCTGCAAGAGCGGGACGTAAGGGACTCCCAACAATCTCGCAATGGTGCGGGCGAGGGCGATCGGCGGATCGAAGCCCCTGAGCCGTCGTGTGAACCAGTGCAAGGGGACAGGGACGACCGCTTGCACGTCGGCGAAGGGCGCATGATGCCGCACTTCCTCAGCCATCTGCGCGGCCAGCCAGGCCCCAAGCCGGTGCCGTCCGCGGTATTTGAACGTCTTGATGGCGTCGGGCACCGCCCTGGCGTAGACAAACGGGGCGCGAGCCTGTCCAAAGACCGGTGGATGCCGCTGGCAGGCGGGACACACAAGGTGCGCATCGTAGGCTCCAGCAAGCCCCAGCCCGCATCGCGCACAGACCGGAGCCAGGGACCTTGGCATGGCGAGCTGGCACGACTCGCAGACCGGCGAAGCGGACCCATCGGTTGGGGCGCGACACAGCAGGCACGCCGCGGGATAGAGGAGATCGACGAGGGTGCGGCTGCACGTCAGGACCGAGGCGACGACCGTCATGGGAAACTATCACTCTACTCGATCACACACCGGATTTCCAGCCCGTTTGTTCTTCCGATTCGGGGCGGCACGGGCCTGTCACGTCCTGCGCTCGCCGGAACGCTCGGGCTGGCCCACCGTGCCAGCCCTTCGCTCGGGCGTCCACCCTCGCTCGTCCTTGACGCTGCGCGTCAAGGACACCGTGGCCGCTCGGGTGGCCTAACGTCCGGCTCGTCGCAGGCCGTGCCAGTCCCTCACTGGGCCCGCCAGCGGGGAGCCCCGCTTGCTTCGTTTTGCCCTGAGAAATCGCGGAGCGATTTCCAGGACTCAGTCCCCGAAATGCTTCGCATTTCAGGGGGCGAAGCAAAACATGCGGGGCGACCTCAGCGGGCGGGCGATTCCCTCAGGCCACGGGTGACGCGGAGCCAGGGCTCCCGCCGTCCCCACTGCTTCGTTTTGCTTCGTTTTTGCGAAGCAAAACGAAGCAAAACGGTGGGGAAGGCGCAGCGGCAGGACCCGTGGCCAGCGCTCCTGAGTTCAGCTGGCGTAGGAGAAGCGGGATAGCGTGATGGTGAGGGGGGTTGGGCGGCGGGCGGGAAAGCGATGCACGTGGGAGCGGGCGAGGCGCGCGCCTCCCGCCGGCAGTCGGGTGAAGGGGATCGCGGCGCCGTCGCGATCGTGGCGGATGCGTTCGACGGCATACCGGCCGGCCTCGAGGCGCTTAGGGTTGGCGATGGTGATGACGAGCGGCCGGCCGGCGAATGCGGTGTGAACCCGCAGCGCGCGACGGGAGCCGAAATCGTCACGCGTCAGCTGCGGATCGATCACCAGATCACCCAGCGCCCCGCGGATGCCGTAGACCTGCGTCAACAGCAGACAGATCAGCCAGGACGCCGACCCCGTGAGATAGCTGTACATCCCTCGGCCCTCGGCATTGAAGTACTCCGGCAGGCCCGGGAAGATCTTCGCGACCGGCTGGTCGGTCGCCAGGCGGTACAGCGCCTGCCACACGGCGCGCCCCTCAAGGGCTTGCCGGCGCAGGTACAGGGCAGAGGCGTACATCACCGCCATGTGGCTGAAGATCGCGCCGTTTTCTTTCTCGCCGTAGGCAAACGAAAACGCCCGCCCCAGCGCCGGTTGCCGTTCCTTGAAATCCGTGTTCAGCCGGACGCCGCCGAGGCGCGGGTCGCGCAAAAACCGATTCACCGACGCGATCACATGAGCCACCTGCTCATCGGTCGCGATGCCGGCCATGACCGGGAAGACCTGTCCCGTCAACGTCATCCGCAGCCCCAGGCGATGCGGCCCCTCAACCCGCCGGCCGAGGTCGTCGTAATAGCCGTTGAAGAACCCGCCGCCCGTGAGAGGAATCCACTCCTGCGCGCGGATGCGGGTGGCGAGGTCGTCGTATTTCGCCGATAGATCCTCGCTGAGCGCCTCAAGCAAGACAGGGATTTTCCGGCCTGACACAGCCCGGGACACCTCCTGCAGATAGCGCTCAAGACGAGCCTGTTTGGCGGAGGTTTGCTGGTAGGCCACGCGACGCTGCCCCGGCAGGCGATCCAGCAGCAGCAAGAGCTCTTCGGCAAGCGGCACCGTCTTGTGGCCGTGGGCGCGCAAGGCCTGGGCGAGAGAAGCCAGCCGTTTGAGATTCCAGGCGTAGAACGCGCTGAAGGCCACCGATTCGCCTCGGCGGCATGCCATGTCCAGCCCGTCGTTCCAGTCCGCGCCCTCAAGTCGGCAGAGATTGTGGCCGCCCACGTTGAAGAACGCGCTGACGGTTTGCAGCAGCAGATGCTCCAAGACCGAGCCCCGGTAGCGACGGCCTCGACGGGTCCGCAGCCACGCGCCTGAGGCCTCGGTCCATCGCGGATCTTGCCGATGGCATCGGAAGATCTGCGCGTCCCGGAAGTATTCCCGTTCCCGCAGCACGAACCCCACGTCTCCGGTCTGATCGAGATAGAGCAGGATCGTGTGAATGGGCCAGACCCCATGGTCCATCCACGTCCGCGGAATGTTGTTGCGGTCTGCAATGAACGCACCGTCCTTGCCGATGATGGTCGCATTCGAACCGTCGATCCGCACGCCCCCCACATGGCGCAGCAACATCGGACGCACCGATGACGGATCGGAGAGCAGCAACGCCAGACCGTCCTGCCACACGTCGCGCCACCCGCGTCCCCCTCGGCCGTAATCGAACTGAGGCAGGTACGAGTTGCCATAGGCCCGGCGCAGCATCGGCTGAAACCCAACCCACGTCAGCCACTGATCGAGGTGGCGCTCGGCCGTCTGAAAGGTCACGCGATGAATGCGAGTCAGCCACCGGGTCTTGGTGGCGGCGAGGGACCGGGCGGCGAAGCCGGGCCGCTTCGCCCAGCGCAGCCACCGCCGCATCTCACCAGGGTCGTCGGCGATGCCGGCCAGGAGCAGGGAGGAGACGCTGCGGTTGGGCGGCAGCGTGTGCTGGGCAAAGCGGAAGCCGCCGATAGCCTCCCGCCCTTGAGGCAGGCGAGCGGCCGGGGGTGCGCGGCGCTGCTGCCACACCGCCTCCGGTGATGCGAACGTCCCGCCTTCGCCGAGAAACTGCTCTTCGATGCCCCAGACGTCTGTCGGCGCGCGGGTTCCAGGACCCACCGCGAGGACATGATAGCGCGTGCGATTGACCCGATGCCCCCGCTCGTCAAACGACATCGTGGGCACCACGGTCACGCTGTGCCGCCCGATTGTGACCCGATGCAGCAGGGCGGTGACATGCCGGTGATCGCGGACGTTGTCAGCCGATCGCGCAAACATCGGCACCGCGGCGTACACGAGCGCCCTGAGGGGCTTCGAGGACGTGTTCGTCACCTCGATCCACATCACCTCGACCTTGGCGTTCAGATCGGCCGGACACCAGAGTGTCGCGCGCACCACGAATCGTCCGTCAGAGGCTGCTCGGGTCAGCGCGAACCAGCCTGGCCCGGCCTCGATGGTCGAGAGGGAGTGGCGCGAATGATCCCGAGGCGGAGCGAGCCCATCGGGAGACAGCCCGGAGAGCGAAAAGGGTGCCCGATGAGGAACCACCAGCCAGACATCGCGATGGAGGAGGGTATGAGGAAGGTCTTCAGCCGTCAGGGGAGGGGCGAGGTAGCGGGCGTGGCTTGCGGCCGGACTGCCGTGCAGCCGTGGGGTGGTCCACGAGAGCAACCCCGCGTCATTAACCAGCGGAAAATAGAGCCGGCCGATCCGTTCCGCGCCGACGGCTCGGAACGTCCCCGTCGGGGGAGCCTCAGGGTCCTGATCCGTAAACTGCCACCACATGATGAGAGCCTATTATAACACCGTCTTGACAGCGACGGTTGCGATCAGGCATAGTTGAGGTACAAGCCCTCAGGAAAGCCCCTCAGGTGGACCTGGGGGTTCTGTGTTGTCGGGAGGCAACCACGGAGGGTGGCATGGACCAGAGCAGACGGGATCGGATCCTCATCGTGGACGACGACGAAACGCTTGCGACCCTCCTGGCGACTCGCTTACGATCGTCCGGATTCGAGGTGGAAATCCAGCTCAATGGGCTCTCAGCGCTCCAAGCCGCAAGTCTCCGCCATCCGGATCTTGTGATCCTCGATCTTCAATTGCCTGACCGGAGCGGTTTTGACGTCTGCAAAGACCTGCGCCGGCTCTTTCACCCGTGGGAAGTGCCGATCCTGATGTTGACCGCCGTGGATCAGCCGCTGGCTCAACTGAAAGGATTCGCGTGCGGAGCCGACGCCTACCTCCCAAAGCCCTGTAACTCCACCGAGTTGTTGAAGACCGTCGCCATGCTGCTCGGGCAGCTCGAACTGGCCTGAGCAACCAGTGACAAGTGACAAGCGACAAGTGACAAGCGACTAACGCGAAAACGCGCAAACCCGCCTGGCATTTCTCGGGATGACGCGAGCCTCGTGAGGCGGTATAATAGCCGCCAAGAGACTCGTGCATGATCCCCCCACCGGCTGGGCTTCGCCATCACACATCGCATCGCCTGCCACAGGCGAAGCGGTCGCTGTCACCATTGGGCAACAGTCGTGACAGCGGCCGGACGGGGACCAACCAGCCGGTGGGGGGATGAGACGCTCGACACGCCCGGTTGGCTTCCTCGTCCCCCTCGCAGCACTGCTCCTCGCGTGCGTGCCCCTCGCCTTCGCTGAAACGGTTGGCAGCCCGTCGAGCATCCTCAAAAAAGGTAAGTGGGTCATGGGACTTGCCGGCGGGGGGACTCCGGGGCGGGAGATGAGCGGGGATGCGGAGACACAAATCTCTCACGGCGCGCACTACCGCGGCTATGGTCTGTCAGATCGGGTGAGCGTCTACCTCAAGCTTGGGGCGGCGTCCCTCGAAATCGATGACCCCGCCATCAAGAAGACCAACGATCTCGACACGACGAACAGCTTCGGCACCAATTTCATGACCGGCCTGGCGCTGAAGACCAAACTCTTTGAGAGTACCACGCACCGCTGGGAATGGGACGGCAGCCTCCAGTTTCTGGATCTCCGCCAGCGTCACAAGGACAAGAACGAGCTGCGGTGGCACGAGTGGCAGATGAGTACGAGCGTGGCGAAGGAGTTTGGCCGCGTGAAGCCGTATGTCGGCGTCAAGTACGCCATGGTCAACGCCTTCTACCGCGTGCGCCAGGAGGGCCAGCTCCTCAAGCAAGGCCGGTATAAGGAAAAGACCCGCCTGGGATTCTTCCTCGGAACCGACTGCGCCCTCGGCGAGTCCGAGGACGTGATCCTGAATCTCGAAAGCGCCTTCCAGGACGGCCCTGAAGTCACCGTGTCCCTCGCCTATACGTTTTAGCCTGCCGAAAGGGTCGATTCGAATGGTCAGATGGCACGCTCACTGGCTGTGGCTCGTGGTGTTGGCAGGCGGCGGATGGGTGGCGTGGGAACACCATGGCAGCGCCTCGGCGTCATCCCCCCGCCTGCCGGTGACCTCCGAACGAGAGGTCACGTGCGTGTACCTCGCGCGGGTGAATCATCTGCCGCCTGAGGCGCGAGCCCTTGACATCTGGATTCCGCTGGCGAAGAGCGCAGCGGAACAACGCATCCTTCAGCGCGACGTGCGCGCTCCCATCCCCTATACCGTGGCGCAGGAGCCCGACTACGGCAATGAGATCCTCCACGCCACACTCGAACCTCCGATCCCTGAGCATCTGGAGATCACCATCGAGTACCGTGCGCAGCTGATCGGCGCTGATGCCGCGCGTGCAGAGGCCCCACCCACCCCGGAAGAGCTCCACCGCCACCTGGAAGCCAGCGGTCTGGTCATCATTGACGAGGAGGTGCGCGCCAGAGCGCGGCGGGCAACCGCCGGACAGCTCACGCCACTGGCGCAAGCCAGGGGGCTGTACGATCACGTCAGAGGCTCGATGGCCTACGACAAAACCGTCCCGGGCTGGGGCCGGGGCGACACCCGCCGGGCGTGCCGGCTGGGCACAGGCAATTGCACCGACTTCCATTCGTTGTTCATCTCCATGGCCCGGGCGCAATCTCTTCCTGCGCGGTTCAAGATCGGAGTGGTCATCCCCCAGGAGCGGCCCTCAGGAGTTATCGCAGGCTATCACTGCTGGGCGGAGTTCTATGTCAACGGCCGCGGCTGGATGCCGGTGGATGCCTCAGAGGCCTGGAAGCACCCGGAGCTGGCGGACTACTATTTCGGGGCCCGCGATCCCAACCGGTTCCTCATCAGCGTGGGCCGCGATCTCCGGCTGGTCCCCAGACAGCAGGGCGAGCCGGTGAACATCTTCTTTGCGCCGTACGTCGAAGTGGATGGGCAGCCGTTTCTGGATGTGGGCGTCGAGGTTCGGTTCGAGGACCTGAAACAGGGGAGGGCGGCATGACGCGTCGGGTGTGGGTGGGGTTCGTGGCAGTCGGGGTCGTGGGGTTGCTGAGCGGGAGTAGGCCCGCGTTCGCGGCGGAACATGGAGGCGAAGAGCCCGCCGGCCAGGAGCATGGAGGCCAGGAGCACGGCGGAGGAGCCACCGCGCCGGCCACGCAAGAGCACGGCGGAGCGACGGTCCAGGTGGAACCCTCGGCTGAGCAGATCCGCCAAACGATTGAGACCTACGTGCACGAGGTGGAAGCGGAGGAAGACGGCGTCTTCGAGATTGAGGACGAGGTCGCCGACGTCACGCGATCGCTTGAGTTGGTCCGCGTCCATGAGCGGGTCGGCAAGACGGGCGACTTCTACTACGCCTGCACGGACATGCATGACACGGTCAGCGATGAGCTGCTGGACTTGGACTTCGACGTGGAAGCCGATGAGGAAGGCGGGCTTGAGGTCGTGGACGTGCGCATCCACAAGGTCAACGATCAACCGCGCTATACCTATGACGAGCGCGACAACCGCATCCCGGTCGGTTCGGAGAGCGCCGCATCCACGCCATAGGATGTTCGTGCCGTGACACGCGGACGGGAGGCGCGATGACGCCCGATCACTTCGCGAGGGATGAATACCGGGATTACGTCACGTATCGCGAGCTGGCGAAGACGGAGACGGTCCCGGAATTCAAACGCATCCTCGAGGCGCTCGTCGAGCACGAGCTGGACGATTACCGCTTCTGGCTTCGGTTCTCCTCCATCAAGACGCACCGCATGCATGGGTTCGAGGTGTGGTGCCTGAAAGCGATGCGGCGGGTTCTCGGCCTGACGTTCACGGCGAAATTTCTTGAAGGGCATGAGCGGGACGCCGTCCGGAAGTACACCGCGTTCCTCAACACCGCTGACGCCGCGCTCAAGCCCCAAGTGCAAGAGATCATCGACCATGAGACGCATCACGAGAAAGAGCTCATCAGCCAGATCAAGGAAGAGCGGGTGAAGTTCCTCGGCAGCATGGTCCTTGGGATCAACGACGGCCTCATTGAATTGACCGGCGCGCTGGTGGGCTTCGCCTTCGCCTTGCGCAACCACACGATGGTCGCCCTGCTCGGCGCGGTCACCGGCATCGCCGCGAGCCTCTCGATGGCCGCCTCCGCCTACATGCAGGCGCGGCACGAGGAAGGGCGCGATCCCACGAAGGCGGCCGTGTACACCGGCGTGGCGTACGCGGTGGTCGTGGCGGCGCTGGTGCTGCCCTTTGCGCTGATCCCGAACCTCTTCGCCGCCCTTGCGGTGATGTGCGGGGCGATTCTCCTCATGATCGTGGGCTTCTCCTTCTATTCGTCCGTCCTGTTTGAACGGCGTTTCACGAGGCAAGCGGGTGAGATGCTCCTCTTCAGCGTGGGGGTGGCGGGGGTCGCGTTTCTGCTCGGCTCGCTCGTCCGAGACATCCTCGCCCGCCCGTAATACTCAAGGAGTCGTGAGATCATGCGTCGACAGAGTTTGACCGTGATGCTGACGTGGGCGCTGATGCTTGGCGGGGCTACGGAAGCCTCGGCGAAGCAGGCGAAGCCGCTTCCCATCGAGGACGCGCCGTTGACGTTTGCACCTGACGTGCCCCCGCCCATCACCCGGAAGAAGCCCGCCCTCGTTCGCGTGCGGTTGGATGCGAGCATTCGTGAGATGCCGCTCGATGGGGACAAGACGTACGCCTTTTGGACGTTCAACGACCGGGTGCCGGGACCGTTGATCCGCGCCCGGGTCGGCGACACCCTGGAAGTCCATGTGACCAGCCGCGACGAAAGCGGCATGCCGCACAACGTCGATTTCCATGCGGTGACAGGCCCCGGAGGCGGCGCGCCGGTGACGACCATGGTCCAAGGCGAGGAACGAGTGGCGTGGTTCAAGCTGCTGCACCCGGGGCTGTTCATCTATCACTGCGCCGCCCCGCCGGTCATGGACCACATCGCCAACGGTATGTACGGCCTGATCCTGGTGGAGCCTGCCAAGGGGTTGCCGATGGCGGATCGCGAGTTCTATGTCCTCCAGAGCGAGTTCTACGCGACGGACTCCGCGCAACACGCAGGGGCGGCTCTTGCGTTCTCGCACGCGGATGGCGTGGTGGAACATCCCAGGTACGTCGTGTTCAACGGCAAGGTGGGATCGTTGATCGGCGAGGGCGCGCTCAAGGCCAGGACCGGAGAACGCGTGCGGATCTTTTTCGGCAACGCGGGGCCGAACCTCGTCTCGTCGTTCCATGTGATCGGGGAGATTTTCGACGCCGTCTACCGTGAGGCGGACCTGGTCAGCGAGCCGGCCCGCAGCATCCAGACGACGTTGGTGCCGGCGGGCGGGGCGACGGTGGTGGAGTTCGGCCTCGAGGTGCCTGGCACCTTTACCTTGGTGGATCACGCGATCTTCAGAATCGAAAAGGGCGCCGTGGGGTATCTGCAGGTCGACGGCGAGCCCCGCTACGACGTGTATCGCTCCCAGGATGACGCAGCCGTCTGCCCCGGCTGCCTGGTCCATCCCTGAAGCAGAACGTCGTCATGTGGCACCGGAATTCGTCAATGAGTCCGAAGCGGTGGAACCTGCTAGCCAGCCTCGTAGCTGTCTGCCTGGTGATGTGGCCGATAGCTGCTGCGTTGGGTGAGGAACAGCTCCTTCAGCTGGTGCCTTCCCCAAGACTTATCTTGCTTGGGGAAGTGCAGGGCGACCCATTCGAACTGATGTCGGTGCGAATCGACGGCGATGTGCTCGTTTGCCAGGTGAGCTACGTAGGCGGCTGTGCAGCGCACCAGTTTGCTTCAAGCTGGTGGATTGGTTTCAGGGAATCGGATCCGGTCCAGGCTGACGTAGGCTTGGTACATGATGCTGGAGGAGATGCCTGTCGAGACACGATTACTGAGACGTTACGGTTTGATCTGATGCCGATGAAGGAAGCGTATAAAGGCAACGACCAAGCGAAGCATGGGAGAATTGCAGTCGGGGTCCGTGGCTTTCAAACGCCAATTCCAAAGAGACCGCTCAACGGCAAGATCTCAAACATGTCTGTATCTCACAGGCTCGGTGACCTCTCGCCAGAACCTCTCCACAAGGTCCATGGCCTCTTGTACGAGTTTTAGCAGACCGGAAGACTTCAAAAGAAGCGTCCTGCGCATGGCGTGCTGAGCCATACCGGGCGTTTACCGTTCGGGCTCAGCGGGGAACCGCGATGAGGAAAAGAGTTTTCGTGCAGACTGCGGATGGTCGTTGTTCCGAGACCATAGGACGTTCCGCGCCGGGTGGGTGTCTGCCTGAAGGGGAGTCATCATAATGAAAAGAAGCTGCTTGGTGACCATCGCGGTTGGAATGGCACTGTCGGTCGGCTCGTCCTTGACCGCGGATGCCTGTTCATGCGCATCGCCACAACCACCTGAAGCGGCGCTCGAAGAAGCCGACGCCGTGTTCCTTGGCACGATTGAAAAGTTTGAAATCGAGCCGCCCGTTGCGACATCGCCAGGGGAAGGACACCGAATCGCCACGATCCGCGTCAGACGTGTCTGGAGAGGAGTCCAGCGACCAGTTGTCCAAGTCGTCACCGCCCTCTACGGAGGGATCTGCGGATACGATTTCATCGTTGGCGATGACTACCTGATTTACGCGTCTCGAACGAAAGACGAGCGCCTGTCCACCGGACTCTGTTCACGAACGAGGCCGGAACATGACTCAGGAGAAGACCTGAAGGCGCTTGGACCAGGAACACCAGTTGTCGAATAGCCTGAAAATGTCCAGAAGTCATTTCAAAACGTCCCTCAATACCACAGATGCCACAGAACCTCTACAGAGGCACAGAGCCGTCCCGTCGAGAAGTCCTCTGTGCTTCTGTAGCCATTCTGTGCACTCCGTGGCGTGATCGGAGGTTTTGAAACAGGTTCTAGGAATCAGGGTGGTGGTTGACGCGAAGGAACAGTGTGTGATACATTGTTAGTACAATATAGTAACCTCATAGGAGGAAGCAAGATGGTCAAGCACTTAACACAGCATGGCAACAGCGCAGCCCTGGTGATCGACAAGCCGATCTTGGAGCTGCTCCACATCACCATGAAGACGCCGTTGGAGTTGGCGACTGATGGGAGGAATCTCATCGTCTCCCCGGCGGGCGATGCGAAGCGCTCCGTGCGGTTTCGGGCTGCCCTCGAAGCGCTCAATCGCCGGCACGCCAAGACCTTTAAAGCTCTTGCGGAGTAGTCTTCCGTGCAAGACCCGTTCTTTTTGATGCTGACCGAAGTCATCGAGGCGCACGCCGATCAACTCAAACGCTATGGCGGTCAAGATGGTGTGCGAGATTTCGGCCTGTTAGAGTCAGCGTTGGCTCAGCCAGAAGCCTCCTTACCATGACCAAGGCAGTTTTCCTCCACACCTACGGCTGACCGAGCGTGTAAGTGACTCGGGATGGCGCTGGAGTTGCTGGAGCAGTGGAGTGGGTAGAAAGAACGGCTTCGGCTCGAGCAGACAATGATCAGGGGGCACCGGCATTCCGCTTGGGACCGGGTGGACGCCGCGTTCATCCGTTTCATGGCGTCGCGTGGCGTCCCGCTCTTGCGGGTGACTCTCGCCGTCGTTTTCATCTGGTTCGGCCTGCTGAAGGTCATCGGCCGCAGCCCGGTGGTGGACCTGGTCGCGCGGACCGTCTACTGGGTTTCGCCGGAGTTCTTCGTCCCCTTGCTGGGTGTGTGGGAGATGCTGGTGGGCCTCGGACTGCTCTGTGCCGTCGCGCTGCGCCTGACGCTCTTGTTGTTCTGGTTGCAGATGGCCGGCACGTTCCTGGTGCTCGTCCTGCATCCCGAGATCGCTTTTCAGGGCGGCAACCCCTTCCTGTTGACGACGGAAGGGGAGTTCATCATCAAGAACCTCGTGCTCATCGCTGGCGGCATCGTGGTCGGGGGCACCGTCCAGCGCCCTCAAACATAGCACCCCCCTTCTGGAATCTGCATGGGAAGCGTTGGGGTATCGGTCGCGAAGCAGCTGGCGCTGGCCGAGCGCATGCGGCGGCTGGGGGTCAGCGAAGCCGATCTGGAGGAGCGGTTTCTCCGCTCCTCCGGCCCCGGCGGCCAGCGGACCAACAAGGTGTCCACCTGCGTGGTGCTGCGCCACCGGCCCAGCGGGTTGGAGGTGCGCTGCCAGCGCGAGCGGCTCCAGGTGTTGAACCGCTTCCTGGCCCGCCGCCTGCTGCTGGATCGGTTGGAGGCCCAGCGGCTCGGGCGCCTGAGCGAAGCGGCGCAGCGCATCGCGAAGATCCGCCGGCAGAAACGCCGTCGCTCCCGCCGCGCCAAGGACAAGATGCTCGCCTCCAAACACCACCACGCCCGGATCAAAGCCAACCGCCAGCGCCTCGCCCCTGATGAGGCCTAAGAGTCAGGCGAACCGGCTGAAATACGCCCACTGACCGTCCGGCTCGGCCTACAATAGTAGGCGTCCTCTTGTGGAACGGCCGAGCTACTGACGGCGCAGACCTATGGGATGCCTTGAATGAATAAGCAGCCACACGTGTATGTGATTGCCGGACCGAATGGTTCGGGAAAGACGACGTTCGCTTCGGAGTTTCTACAGCATTATGCCGAATGCCCGGCGTTTATCAACGCGGACACGATTGCGCGAGGCTTGTCGGGTTTTTCTCCTGATGCTGTGGCATTGAAAGCCGGCAGAATTTTGCTTGAGCAGATTGAGGCGTATGCGTCGAAAAGGATAGACTTTGCTTTTGAAACGACCTTATCGGGCACCAATTACCTTGCTCGTTTTCGAGAGTTAAAAAAGCAAGGCTACGCAATTCATCTCTTCTTCTTATGGATTCCGGATGTTCAGCTCTCTATGGCGCGCGTGGCTAGTCGCGTCAAAATGGGCGGCCATGATATCGCCGAAAAAGTCGTGCGACGGCGTTTCCATAAAGGCATTCAGAACTTTCTCAAATATTATCGGACAATTGTTGATTCGTGGATGTTGTTTGATAACTCAGGGAGCGTTCCTCACCTGATTGCTGAGGAAAAAACAGGAAAGACGATAATTTCTGATCAGGAACTATATGAGGAAATCCTGAAACTAGAGGAGAAATCATGAAAAGAGAACGAACACAAAGCGTTCAAGCGCTTCATTCGGGCGCAGTGAAAGCATTGAAGCGAGCTGTCACGAAAGCGATAGCCCAACACGAATTAGCCGGAGTGCCGGCTGCGATTTGGCGAGATGGGAAAGTTGTGCACTTGTCCGGCCGTGAACATCGGGGTCGCCGGCCAAAATAGGCAGACTGGCAATTCGGTAGGCCTACAATAGACGGCGTCCCAGGGCGGGACGCCTTTTTCCGTCATGATTCTCGCCATCGTGGATGATATGCTGTTCCGTTCGAAACTTGAGGCGGTGGCGGCGCAGCTTGGGACCCCGCTGACTCTCGCCGAGGATGCCAGTCCGGCGTTGCGCTCTGGATCGGGGTGGAGCCGCGCGATCATCGATTTGAATCTCTCGCACGGCGATCCGCTCGCGATGATCCGCGACCTCCGGGCGGCCCATCCCGCCCTGCCGGTCATCGGCTACTGCTCGCACGTCCAGCACGATCTGCAGCAGCACGCGCGCGAGGCCGGCTGCACGGTGGTGCTGCTCCGCTCGGCGTTCGTCCAGCAGCTGCCGGCGCTGCTGCGTCCCTGATGCTCAGATGCCGGTAAGGCGCGCCCCCAGCCGCCGGCTGAAAGAAGCAGACTGACAATTCAGGTAGGCCTACAATAGAAGGCGTCCCTCGCGGGCCGCCTGTTCCGTCTCGCGGGGGCTAGCTCAATGTGTCCCCAGAACCCCCAAGGGCATAGAACAGCCATGATACACAACAGATACAATGGGAATTCCGGTAACAAGGTGATTGCGGTCGTGTGGCTTGCGCTCCTTGCCGTGGGCT
>MHGA01000040.1 GCA_001804415.1 Candidatus Aquivivens invisus | reverse complement strand
CTCGGTGTGTTAGACGCGTCCACGAAGCGTCTTTACGCAAGATACGCTATGTAAGAGACCGCACAGGTCTCTTAATGAATGAGCGTCTCGTGGTCATTGCTTACGGGTGCTAGATGGACGGGGTGACGGATGCCGAAACGGACGGACATCAAGAAAATCCTGATCATCGGGTCGGGGCCGATCGTCATCTCGCAGGCCTGCGAGTTCGACTACTCCGGCACCCAAGCCTGCAAGGCGCTCAGGGAGGAGGGCTTCGAGCTGGTGCTGGTGAACTCCAACCCGGCGACGATCATGACCGATCCGGAATTCGCCAGCCGCACCTACATCGAGCCGATCACCCCGGAGGTGGTGGAGGCCATCATCGAAGCTGAGCGCCCCGACGCCTTGTTGCCGACCATCGGGGGGCAGACGGCGTTGAATGTCGCCGTCAAGGTGGCCGAGCGCGGGACGCTGGAGCGCTACGGGGTGCGCATGATCGGCGCGGATGTGCAGGCCATCAAGCGCGCCGAGGGCCGCGAGCTGTTCACGCAGACGATGGAATCGATCGGTCTGGAGGTGCCGAAGGCCGGCTACGCCCGCGCCTTCGAGGACGCAGAGGGGCTGGCCAAACGCCTGGGGTTCCCCTGTGTGGTGCGCCCCAGCTTCACCCTGGGAGGGACCGGCGGGGGGATCGCGTACAACGTCGAGGAGTTCGGGCTGATCGCCAAACGGGCCCTTGAGCTGTCCATGATCCACGAGATTTCCGTCGAGGAATCGGTCGTCGGGTGGAAGGAGTATGAGCTCGAGGTGATGCGGGACTGCCTGGACAACGTCGTGATCGTCTGCTCGATCGAGAACGTGGATCCGATGGGCGTGCACACCGGCGACTCGATCACGGTGGCTCCCGTCCAGACTCTCACGGATCGCGAATACCAGCAGATGCGCGACGCCGCGATTCGGATCATCCGCGCCATCGGGGTGGAGACCGGCGGGTCGAACATCCAATTCGCCGTGCACCCGGATTCCGGGCGGATGCTGGTGATCGAGATGAACCCGCGCGTCTCGCGCTCCTCCGCCCTGGCGTCCAAGGCGACGGGGTTTCCCATTGCCAAGATCGCGGCGAAGTTGGCGGTCGGCTACACCCTTGATGAGTTGCCGAACGACATCACCAAGCAAACCCCCGCGTGCTTTGAGCCGACGATCGACTACGTGGTGGTGAAGATCCCCCGGTTTGCATTTGAGAAATTCCCCGGCGCTGATCCCACGCTGGGCATCCAGATGAAATCCGTGGGAGAAACCATGGCCATCGGGCGGACCTTCAAGGAAGCCTTCCAGAAGGGCCTGCGGGGGTTGGAGGTCAAGAAGGCCGGGTGGGAGCAGAACGGGCCGATGTCGGCGGATGAACTGCGCCGCGCCTTGGCGGTGCCGACGGCCGAACGGGTCTTTCAACTGAAGTCGGCCTTCGAGATCGGCCTATCGGTTGAGGAAATCGCCGTCCTCACGAAGATCGACCCGTGGTTCCTGCAGCAGATGCGGGAGATCGTTGACCTGGAACGCTTCCTGCAAAGCCAGCAATCAGCAATCCCTGCCCGCCCCTCGCTCCACGGGGCAGGCGGGAGCAATCAGCAATCAGCAGAAGCGGAAGAACTTCTCTGGAAAGCAAAGCAATATGGATTTAGTGATCAGCAACTGGCGAAGTGCTGGGGCACCACGGAGTCGGCTGTCCGTGAGCGGCGCAAGCAGCTTGGCGTCCTGCCGTCCTATTACCTCGTGGACACCTGCGCCGCGGAATTCGAGGCGTATACGCCGTACTATTACTCCACGTATGAGCGCCCCGCGGTGACAAGCGACAAGCGACAGGTGACAAGTGAGCAAGAACCACGCTTAGAGGACAACGAACCTGCCCATGTCCCACGTCCCATGTCCCATGTCCCGCCGAAGCGCAAGGTCATGATTCTCGGCGGGGGCCCGAACCGGATCGGACAGGGGATCGAGTTTGACTACTGCTGCGTGCATGCCGCCTTCGCCCTGCGGGAGCTCGGCTGCGAGGTGATCATGGTGAACTCCAACCCCGAAACGGTCTCCACCGACTATGACACCTCGGACAAGCTCTACTTTGAGCCGGTGACGTTCGAAGACGTGATGAACATCGTGGACCGGGAACAACCCGAGGGCGTGATCGTCCAACTAGGCGGGCAGACGCCGTTGAACCTGGCCGTCGCGTTGGCCAAAGCCGGCGTAAACATTCTCGGCACCCCGGCGGAGCAGATCGACCTGGCGGAAGATCGCGAGAAGTTTCGGGCGCTGCTGACGCGGCTCGGGTTGCGCCAGCCGCCGAGTGCGACCGCCCTCAACGCGGAGGAAGCGCTTCGCGCCGCCCACACAATCGGCTACCCTGTCCTGGTGCGTCCCTCGTACGTGTTGGGCGGACGGGCGATGGAGATCGTCTATGACGATGAGTCGCTGAGGCGGTTTGCCGGCTTGGCGTTCGAGGCCTCACCCGGCTTTCCCGTCTTGATCGATAAATTCCTCGAAGAGGCGATTGAGGTGGATGTCGATCTCGTCGGGGACGGGGAGACGTTTGTCATCGGGGGCATTCTCGAGCACATCGAGGAAGCAGGGATTCATTCGGGGGACAGCGCGATGGTCCTCCCCGCCCACACCTTGAGCGAAGAGATCCTCGCCGAGATCCGTCGGGCGACCATTGAGCTGGCGCAGGCGCTTCGGGTGGTCGGGCTGATGAACGTCCAGTACGCCGTCAAGGACGATGCGGTCCATGTGCTGGAGGTCAACCCTCGCGCCTCGCGAACCGTCCCGTTTATTTCCAAAGCGATCGGCCTGCCGTTGGCGAAAGCGGCCACGAAAGCCTTGATGGGGGTCAGCCTGAGGGCCCAAGGGTTCACGGAGGAAATCATCCCGCCCTACGTCGCGGTCAAGGAGTCGGTCTTCCCATTCGCCCGGTTCTCCGGCGTCGATATCATCCTGGGCCCGGAGATGCGCTCAACCGGCGAGGTGATGGGGATCGATGAGACATTCGGGCAGGCGTTTCTGAAATCCCAGTTGGGAGCGGGGCAGGTGCTCCCGCGGGACGGCACCGTCTTCGTGAGCGTCCGCAACCAGGACAAACGCCACGTCGTCTCGATCGCCAAGCGCCTTGAAGCGCTCGGCTTCGAGCTCATCGCCACCCAGGGAACCGCCAAGGCGCTGCAACGCTACGGCGTGCATGCCGTCGCGGTCAAGAAAATCCATGAGGGACGGCCGAACATCCTCGATCGCATCAAGAACGGCGAGGTCCACCTCATCCTCAACACCCCCTCCGGCCGGCTGCCGCGCGCGGATGAGGTGCTGATTCGCGCAGCCGCCACCGCCATGGGGGTTCCTTGCGTGACGACCCTCTCCGGGGCCCAGGCCTCCATCACGGCGATCGAGCAGCTCAAGCAACACTCGATTCATGTGAAGCCCATTCAAGCGTACCACCAGCAGCTCGCGCCCGCCTGCCCCGGTGCACGCGGGGCGGACAGGCAGGTGAACCGATGAGCCAGGGGAGTTACGAAGAGCATCGACGCTCCCAACGAATCGCGCGGACTTTCATCATCAAATACCCCTGGATGGAGGGCGGGACGTCCAGATGGGGCATGTCGCAGATCAAGGATCTGAGCGCCACGGGGCTTCGGTTCGTGGCCGAGCGGGACTTTGCCGTCGGCGAGGTCCTCGACATCGAGGTGCGGGTTCCGACGGCGCCGAACCCCTTAACGCTGAAGGGGAAAATCGTGTGGTCGAAACCCCGTCCACTCGCATCGACCGCGGAGTACGGCCTTCAATTCGTGGGCCTCAACGAGGCAACCGCGCGCTCAATCACCGAGGCGGTTGACTACTTCACCGGCCGTTCCCCGCGCGATGACGACTGATCTGCGGGCCGGCCTCGGGTCATTGACGCAGCGCCGCGCTCGCGTCACGGCGCATCGCCGAGTCGCTTGCGATCACTATCTCCTCTCCCTCGCCTGCGCTCCGATCGCCCACACCGCCCAGCCGGGGCAATTCGTGCACCTGCGCTGTTCGCCCAAGCCTCTGTGGCACGGCGGCGGGCCGCTGCTCCGCCGGCCGTTCAGTCTCTACGACGTGGATCGCCGCCAAGGGACGTGCCACGTCATCTACAAAGTCGTCGGCCTCGGCACGGCATCACTCCATGCCGTCGCCGTCGGCGAGGCGCTCGATCTGATCGGTCCCTTGGGCACGTCGTTCGTCGCCGGAGGATCGGTGCGTCACGCCGTCCTGATCGGCGGCGGCGTCGGCATCCCGCCGCTGTATTTTCTCGCAAAAGACCTCGTGAAGGGGACAAGGGACAAGGGACAAGGGACAAGGATGAAAGTTGAGGTCTCGGTATTTTTGGGGGCACGGACAAGGGATTGGCTGATCTGCGAGCAGGCGTTCCGCCGTCTGGGAGTGTCGGTCCATGTGGCCACCGATGATGGCACCGCCGGCTACCGTGGGAGCGCTGTTGATCTCGTGCGCCGGCATCTTTCCACCCTTCACCCGTCACCCTTCACGTGGGTGTACATCTGTGGGCCGACGCCGATGATGCAGGCGGCCGCCGCCCTGGCGGCCCGCCGGGGCCTGCCCGCGCAGGTATCGCTGGAGGAGCGGATGGGGTGCGCGTTGGGGGTGTGCATGGGGTGCGCCGTCGAGATCGCCGGCCCCCACGCCACCGCCCACAAACGGTTTCAACGCGTGTGCACGGAAGGCCCCGTCTTTGAGGCCGAGGCGGCTGTATGGCGGTAGCCTTGCGAACCAACCTTGGGAAGCTGGTACTGCAGAACCCGGTGATGGTGGCGTCGGGGACGTTCGGATACGGGCAGGAGTACGCCCGCCTCATCGACGTGAACCGGCTCGGGGCGATCATCACGAAGTCCATCACCCTGAAGCCCCGCGCAGGGAACCCGCCGCCTCGCATCTGGGAAACCGCCGCGGGCATGCTCAACGCGATCGGACTTCAGAACGTCGGCGTGGAGGCGTTCATCCGGGAGAAGATGCCGTTCCTGCGCTCGCTCAAGGGGCCGAAGATCCTGGTCAACCTGGCAGGTGAGTCGGTGGCCGAGTACGTCGAGTTGGCGCGGCGGCTCGACGGTGTCGAGGGGATTGACGGCTTCGAGTTGAACATCTCGTGTCCCAACTGCGACCGGGGCGGCATGGAGTTCGGGGTGGATCCGGCGCTCACGCGCCAGGTCGTGCGCCGGGTGCGCCGGGTCACCACGCGGTTCCTGATGCCGAAGCTCTCGCCCAACGTCACCGACATCGTGGCGATCGCCAAGGCCGCGGTGGACGGCGGGGCTGACGCCCTGTCCCTCATCAATACGATCGTCGCGATGGCCGTGGATGCTCGGCGGCGGACGCCGAGGATCTCGACGGTCAAAGGAGGCTTGAGCGGCCCGGCGATCAAGCCGATTGCCTTGCGGATGGTCTGGCAGGTGTCTCGGGCGCTGCCGCAGGTGCCGTTGGTGGGCTTAGGCGGGATTATGACGGCGACCGACGCGGCGGAATTCCTCCTGTGCGGGGCTCGCGCCGTGCAGGTCGGGACGGCTAGCTATGTGGACCCCACGACGTCGGTGCGCATCGTGGACGAGTTGGCCGCCTACGCGGCGCAGCAGAAGGTGAAGCAGGTCAGCCGATTGGTGGGAGCGCTGCAATCATGAGGCGTGCGGCTCGGTTGATTGTAGCACTCGATATGGCGGACCTGACGGAAGCCGTGCAGCTCGTCAAAGGGTTGCACGGACTCATCCGATATGTCAAAATTGGCAGCGTCCTCTTTACCGCCTCCGGGCCGACGGCCATCCAGCGCCTTCGCGCGCTGGGGTGCGAGATTTTTCTGGATCTGAAGTTTCACGATATTCCGTCGACGGTCGAGCGCAGTTGTCGCGCCGCGGTTCGGCACCGGGTCGCGATGCTGACGGTGCATACATGCGGTGGGCGGGAGATGCTCTCCGCCGCGGCCCGGGGGATTCGCAGTGAAGCCAAACGGCTGGGCATCCGGCGGCCTCGGGTTGTGGGGGTCACGGTGTTGACCAGCGTGGGTCAGGAGGGGACGACGAGGGGGCTTGTGGTTCGGCTGGCTCATGAGGCGGTTCGGGGCGGGCTTGACGGCGTCGTGGCCTCAGCCCACGAGGCCCGCGCGATCCGCCGCGTCCTCGGCGACTCAGGGGTGATCGTGTGTCCGGGCATTCGCCCCGCTGGCTCGGACAGTTCGGATCAGCGGCGCATCGCCACCCCGGCGCAGGCGATCCGCCAGGGGGCGGACTTTCTCGTGGTCGGCCGGCCGATCACAGAGGCCCGAGATCCTCGACGGGCGGTTGCCGGGATTCTGGAAGACATTCGTGCAGCACGCAGAAGGGTGTGATCAGGACATGTTGACACGCGAGCAACTCTTGGCGATTTTTTGCAAGACCAAGGCCCTTCAGCGCGGGCACTTCGAGCTGTCTTCCGGCCTGCATAGCGGGCACTATTTCCAGTGCGCCCAGTTTCTCCAGCATCCCCGGCTCGCGGCCAGGGTGTGCCGGGACCTGGCGCAGCGATTTCGCGGGAAACGCCCGACGGTCGTCATCGGGCCGGCGGTGGGAGGCATCGTCGTCGCGTATGAGGTGGCTCGCGCGCTGGATGTTCGCGCGCTCTATGCCGAGCGGGTCGATGCGGAGATACAGCTTCGACGGGGCTTCAGCGTGGGCCCGAAGGATCGGGCGCTGATCGTGGAGGATGTCATCACCACCGGCGAGTCCGCCCGCAAGGTCGGCGAGCTAGCCGAGGCCCTGGGGGCCAAGGTCCTGGGGGTCGGGGTGATTGTCGATCGCTCGGGCGGCACGGTGCGGTTTGCCCGTCGGTGGAAATACGAACGCCTGTTCACCCTCGATTTCGGGAACTTCACGCCGCATCGCTGCCCGCTCTGCAAGGAGCGCGTCCCGCTGGCGCATCCCGGCAGCGTCCGCCGGAAGGCGGGGGGATGATCACCTGGTTGTTATGCGCCGTGGTGGTGGTGGGCGCGGTGTGGGTGGTCAGCCTGCGCAATCTCTTTCGAGCGGCGCTCAGCCTGGGCCTCGTCTTGGTTGGGGTGGCGGGGCTCTTTCTGACGCTGGGAGCTGAGTTTCTGGCGTTCGTCCAAATCCTCATCTATGTGGGCGCGGTCCTCACCTTGGTGGTCTTCGCGATCATGCTCACCTCCCGCGCGACGTCCGCGGAACCGGCTGATGTCAGCCGGTATCGCCTGCCGGCGGTCATCGTCTCAGGCGCGCTGTTCGGGCTGCTCCTCTCGGTGACCAGCACGCTGCGCCCCCCCGCACTCCCCGGCGCCTCCGAGGGAGCCGTCACGGTGTCAGCCTTGGGCCAGGCGCTGGTGACGACGTTTGTCCTGCCGTTTGAGGTGATCTCCGTCCTGTTCGTCGCGGCGATGGTGGGCGCGATCGCCGTGGCCTCCGCCAAGAAGTGATGGCGCCCCACCCGCTTCTGTTCACCAGTTGCGCGCTTGTGGCGCTGGGCGTCTACGGCATCTTGACTCGTCGCAACGCCATCGGCATCCTGCTCGCCATCGAGCTCATCCTCAACGCCGCGAGCTTGAATTTTATCCTCTTCGGCCGATGGGTCGGTGGGGTGGATGGCCAGGCGTTTGCGATCTTCGTGATTGCGCTGGCGGCCTGCGAAGCCGCGGTGGGATTGGCCATCATTATGGGGTTGTATCGCACGGCCAAAACCGTCTTGGCCGACGAGGTGAATCTTCTCAAAGGATGAAGCCAACAATTTTAGATTTTAGATTTTAGATGTTGGATTACGTCTGATGTCTCCTATGCTCGCGTGGATTCCAGGACTTCCGCTTGCGGCGTTTGCCGTCCTCATTCTGGTGGGTCGGCGGTTGGGCCGAGCGAGCGCGTGGGTGTCGGTGGCGGCGCTGGCTTCCTCAGCCTTCCTGACCTTGCAGCTCACCCCGCACGTCTTGGACGGTCAGCGGTTGGCGGTGAGCTGGCGGTGGCTTTCCGCGACGGATCCGGCCTGGTTCCTGGGCCTGGCCGTCGATCGCTTGAGCTGGGTGATGCTGGTCCTCGTGACCGTCATCGGGACCTTGATCACGATCTACTCCATCGGTTACATGCAGGACGATGCGCGCTTCAGCCGGTTCTTCGCGTACCTCTCGCTCTTCTGTGCGGCGATGCTGGGGCTGGTCATGGCGAATCATTTCGTGCTGCTCTACGCCTGCTGGGAGCTGGTGGGGCTGTGTTCCTACCTGCTCATCAGTTTCTGGTTCGAGAAACCGGAAGCCGCCAGGGCGGGCCGCAAGGCGTTCCTCACCACGCGCGTCGGGGACACGGGCCTGTTGATCGGGATTCTGGCGCTCTGGGTGACCGCCGGCCAGCTGCACCTCGGGCGCCTGGAAGAGATCCGCACGTTCTTCGTGTTGCGTGATCAGACCTGGTGGTTGACGATCATCAGCACGCTGATCTTCCTCGGCGCCGTGGGCAAATCCGCCCAGATTCCCCTCCACGTGTGGCTGCCGGATGCGATGGAAGGCCCCACCCCCGTCTCCGCCCTCATTCACGCGGCGACCATGGTGGCGGCCGGGGTCTACCTGGTCGCGCGCACCCTGCCCCTCTTCACCCCCGAGAGCCTGCGCCTGGTGCTGTGGATCGGATTGGCCACGCACCTGTTCGCCGGGACCGTCGCACTGACCATGACCGACATCAAACGCGTGCTGGCCTACTCGACGATCAGCCAGCTGGGGTTGATGATGACGGCCCTGGGGCTTGGCGCGGCCTCCTCGGCGATGTTTCATCTCTCCACCCATGCGTTCTTCAAAGCGCTGCTGTTCATGGCCGCCGGCAGCGTCATCCATGCCACCCATCGCCAGGACCTGCGCGAGCTCGGAGGCCTGGGGCGCCACTTGCCCTGGACGCGCGCGCTCTTCTTGATCGCGGCGCTGTCGATGGGCGGCTTCCCGCTCCTCAGCGGGTTCTGGAGCAAAGACGCCATCCTACTGTCGGCCCGCGAGCACGCCCCGTGGCTGATGTGGACGCTGCTGGGCGGGGCGGCGGTGACCGCCGGATATATTTTTCGGTTGTACCTTCGGTGTTTCCATGGATCCCCTGTGGCATCGGGGTGCGGCACCCCTCACGACTCGCCGGCCGTCATGATTCTGCCGATGGCCGCCCTGGGGCTGGGAGCCGCGTTCGCCGGATTCGCCGGGCCGGGCGTGTTTCATGTCCACGGCGGTCTCGATGTCCCGATGTTGATCAGCTCGTCGGTTGCGTTGAGTATTGGCGTGACGCTGGCGTTTGCGGTCGGTCTCAAGAGGCGGGTACTCGTCCCTGCCGTCCTGCGTCCCCTCGGGACGAAGCTGTATCGTCTGGCCGCGAACAAGTACTATGTCGATGAGGCGTACCAGCGCTGGATCATCGGCCCGTTCCTCGATGCAACCGCATGGCTCTCCCGGTTCGATCGCCGGATCATTGACGGCGCGGTGGACGCGGCCGGCTTGGGCGGCTGGAGGATCGGGCAGTGGAAGGAGCGGTTTGATCGCGTGGTCATCGATGGGATCGTCAACGGCATCGCTCTGGTGACGCGATCCATCGGCCACGTCGTACGGAGGGCGCAAACCGGCGTCATCCATCACTACTTGTTCTGGGTGGTGGCGGCTTCGGTGATGCTCATGCTCTGGATCAGAGCCGTCTCAGCCTAAATGCGCCCACGAATGCATCTTCACGATTGATGGCGCATTTATTGAACTTCGCACTAAAGGGGGAGGCATGATATTAAGTGGGTTGCTGCTGATACCGTTGATCGGGATGCTGGTGGTCCTCCTGCTCCCCAAGACCGCCACACGGCTCATTCGCCTGACGGCAACCGTCTCCACCGCGCTGACGTTGGGGGTCAGCCTGGCGGTGTTGCGGCTGTTTGATCCTCAGGCCGCGGGCGTCCAACTGGAAACGTTCATCCCGTGGATTCCGCAGCTCAACATCGCGTATCACCTGGGCGTCGATGGGCTGAGCATCATGATGGTCCTGCTGACGACGGGACTGTCCTTCCTCGCGTGTTTGGCGTCATGGTCCATCCCGGAACGGCAGAAGGAATATTTCACCCTCTACCTGCTGTTGGAGCTGGGGATGCTCGGCACCTTCCTCGCGCTCGACCTGTTTTTGTTTTACGTCTTTTGGGAAATCGTCCTGGTGCCGATGTATTTCCTCATCGGCATTTGGGGCGGGGGCCGACGGGAATACTCGGCGTTCAAGTTCTTCGTCTACACCCTGGCCGGGAGCCTGGCGATGCTGCTGGGGATTTTGGCCATCTACGTCGCGACCCACACCTTCAACATGACGGAGCTCGCGCAGGTCTGCCCGACCTTCGCGCCGGGGCTGCAACATCTGCTGTTCGTGGCGTTCTTCCTCGGCTTTGCGATCAAGGTGCCGGTGTTTCCCTTTCACACGTGGCTGCCGGATGCGCATGTGGACGCGCCCACTCCGATCAGCGTCTTGCTGGCCGGCGTGTTGCTGAAAATGGGGGCCTACGGATTTTTCCGGATCAGCTACCCGTTCTTCCCCGAAGGGGCCCGCTGGTTTGCCGGGGCGATGGCGGCGTTGGGGATGATCAACATCGTCTACGGGGCGTTCGTGGCCATGGCCCAGACCGATTTCAAACGGATGGTGGCGTACTCGTCGGTCTCGCATATGGGGTTTGTGCTGCTCGGCCTTTCGAGCTTGACGCCGGAAGGCTTCAACGGCGCCCTGCTGCAGATGTTCAACCACGGCACCATTACCGGTGCCATGTTCTTGCTCGTCGGGGTGCTCTATGACCGCGCCCACACGCGCGACCTGACGGCCTTCGGCGGGCTCGGCAGCCGGCTGCCGGTGTACGCGGCGATGCTGACGATCTTCAGCCTCGCGTCGCTGGGCCTGCCGGGCTTAAGCGGCTTCGTGAGCGAGTTTCTCTCGTTCGTCGGGGCGTTCGGCGTCCAGCGATGGCCCACCATCGTCTCGGTGCTCGGCATCGTCGTTACAGCGGCCTACATGTTGACCGCGATCCAGCGCGTCCTGCTTGGGGCCCTCAACCAGCGATGGCAGGCGCTGCCGGATATGACCCCTCAGGAGCTCGTGACGGTTGTGCCCCTGCTGATCATCGTCGTGCTTGTCGGCGTGTATCCGTTGTCGGTGCTCCGGTTGCAGGACCCCGCGATCCTTGCGCTCCTGCAACACGTGGGGATGTTCCAATAGCCTCAGGGCTTGGCGCGTAACACTTGATGGTATCGGCCACTCTTGTTGAGAGTCTCCGTCTCTGGTTGCCCGAGGTGATCCTTGGCCTCGGAGCGATGGGGGTCGTGTTGTGCGGCGCGTTGACCCATCGCCGCGCAGCGGCGGCCATGCTGACCGCGGTCGTCCTCTTCGCCTCCGCCGTCCTCCTCGTGAACGCGCAAGCCACCCCACCGGCAGAGGGATTCTTTGGGATGATCCGGCTGGATCCCCTCGCGCACGTCTTTCGCTGGCTGGCGTGGGGGGTCGTGGCGCTGGTGGTGCTGATGGCCTGGTGCGCGTCGGACGTGTCGCCGAAGTGGTTCGGAGAATACCTGGGGCTGCTGATGGTCGTCGGGGTGGGGTTGATGCTGATGGCCGAGGCCCAGCACCTGCTCATGGCCTACCTGGCGATCGAGCTGGTGAGTCTGACGTCCTATCTGTTGGTGGCCCTCACCCGGGATGCCCGCTCCTCGGAGGCGGGATTGAAGTACCTCCTCTTCGGGGCCTTGTCCTCCGGCATCATGCTCTTCGGCATGTCGCTGCTGTTCGGAGTGACCGGGGAGCTGGCCTTCCCGGCGATTCGAGAGGCGTTGGAGCGCCTGCCGTCGTCCCAGATGCGCCTCTGCGCGACGGCGGTGGGGCTGGTGTCAGTGGGGCTGGCGTTCAAGATCTCCATGGTGCCGTTTCATCTGTGGACGCCGGACGTCTATGAAGGCGCGCCGGTTCCCGTCACGGCGATGCTCTCGGTCGGCCCGAAAGCGGCGGGGTTCGCCTTGTGGATTCGCGTCATCCAGATGGTGGAGCCGGTCTGGGGGGCCATCGCCCCCGCCGTATGGTGGCTGACGGTGGTGACGATGACGGTGGGCAATCTGGCGGCCCTGTCGCAGACCAACGTCAAGCGGCTGTTGGCCTACTCCACCATCGGGCAGGTCGGCTACCTGCTCATCGGGCTGTCGGTCCGCACGGCGGCAGGGATCGAAGCCATCCTGGTCTATCTGGCGGCGTATCTGTTCATGAACCTCGGGGCGTTCGCCTGCGTCGTGGCCGTCGTGACAGACAGCGGCAGCGAATCGGTCGACGCCTTTCGTGGGCTGGCGAGGCGCGCGCCGGTGCTCGCACTCTGTTGCGCGGTGTTCTTGTTGTCGCTGGCCGGTCTGCCGCCGCTCTTCGGATTCATCGGAAAGTTTTTGCTCTTCGGCGCGGCGATTCAATCCCAGGCGGTGTGGTTGGCGGTGGCGGGGGTCGTCAACAGCGCGATCGCCCTCTACTACTACGTGAACATCATCCGGCAGATGTACCTCCTGAGCCCCCAGCAGGCCCGTCCGTTGCGTCCCGCGGCGGCCGTACAGGTGGCGCTGGGGGTGTGCGGGGTGGCGACGGTCGTCTTCGGGGTGTTTCCAAGCGGGGTGTTCGCCTGGATTCAGGGTGTGATATAATGCAAGACTTCCTCTCGATTCCGATTCTCTTAGCTGCCATCCCCATCGCGGCGTGCCTGGTGGGATGGCTCGTTGATCGGAAGCTGGGAACGTTTCCCTGGTTCACGATCATCCTGCTTAGCGCGGGATTCATCGCGGGCGCGCGGGAGCTGTGGTTGACGGCTCAGCGCGCCAACGAGAAGCACGACAAGTAGGCACAGCCGTAATGGACGTCGTTCACCAGACCACACGAGCCGTCGGATGGGCCGCGGTCCTGCTGGCGCCATGCGCGACGGCGCTGTTCGGCTGGCGCGCAGGGGTTGGTCTCGTCAGCGGGGCGGGCTGGATGCTGCTGAATGTGTGGGTCATCGGGCAGTGGCTTCATCATGGAATGCTCGCGTCTCGCCAGACCATCTGGAGCCACCTCGGATGGTGGGCGTTGAAGGGGCCGGTCTTGTACGCCCTCGCGGCGTTCTGCTTAGTCAGTCCGTGGAGTTCGCCGATGGGATTTCTCGCGGGGTTCACGATGTGGTTTGTCGTCTTGTGGGTTCAGGCGTTTCGACGGAGCGAGACCTGACCCATGAGCTGGTGTCCGTCGGCGTGGGCGGCTGAATCGGGAGCCGCGGCCAGCATCCCGGAAGCGCCCAACGCGATCACGGTCTTGCTGGCCAACCTCCCGCACGGCGTGGTGCACGATTTCCTGCACGCGTGGGAGAACGTCATCTTCGCGTGGGTGATCGCCATCGCCCTGGCGGCCGGGTTGGCGTCGTTGAGCCGCCGTCCCTCCCTGATTCCTCAACGGCGGCAGAACTTCGCCGAGTGGATCGTGGAGTGGTTCGAGTCGGCGTTCATCTCGGACCTGGGCCCGCAGACCCGCCACTTCCTCCCGTTCCTTGGGACCCTCTTCCTCTATATCCTGGCGTTGAACTGGGCGGTGCTGCTGCCCGGCCTGAAGTCGCCGACCGGCGGGCTGATCCTCGACGGATCGGCCATCTTGAGCGGCGGATTCGTGATCACCGCCGCGCTGGCGGTCAGCGTCTTCGGATATGTCCAGTACACGGCGATCCGCACTCAGGGGGTGGTGCGATATCTCCACCACCTCATGGGCAGCCCAATGACCGCCGGCGAGTGGGTCCTCTGCCTGATGACCCTCGCACCGGTCACGCATATCCTCGGGGAGCTGGTGCGTCCCATCAGCCTGGCGCTGCGGTTGTTCGGCAACGTGACGGGGGATGACATTCTGCTGGGCGTGTTTTTCGTCTTAGGGGTCCTAGCACTTCAAGCCACCCATTTGCCGATCGGCGTGCCGCTGCATCTGCTGATCGTGCCGCTCGTGCTGTTGTTCGGATTCGTCCAGGCGATGATCTTCACGTGGCTGACGAGCGCGTACCTGAAGCTCGCCCTGCCGCACGAGGAACACCACGCGGTCCATGAACACACAACAGGAGGAGCCTGACCATGGGAACACCACAGGGGATCTTGGCGCTGGCGTTGCCGTTGGCGCTGGCGATCGCGGCGTTTTCCTGCGCCTTCGGGCTGTCGAGGGCCGTGGCGGCTGCCATGGAGGCGATCGCCAGGCAGCCTGAAGCCGGGCAGAAAATTCAGGGTGCGATGATCATCGGCTGCGGGTTCATCGAGGCCTTGACGATCTACGCGCTCGTCGTCGTCCTGCTCTTCGGCTTCGGCATCATCTCCATCCACTAACGGCCGGCAACCTTCCCGACGTCGCCGCCCAACACCCACGAGATGCTGACGCAAATTGCGACCACCGTGCTGGGGTTTTTCCTGCTGGTGGTGTTTCTCAAAAAGTTCTTCTGGAGCACGATCCTGCGCATGCTCGATGAGCGCCGTCACACCATCGAGGGGCAGTTCCGCCGGATCGAGGAGACGCAGGCGAAGCTCGCGGGCGCGCAGGAGGAGCTCACGCGACGGCTGGTGGCCATCGACGAGGAATCCCGCGCGAAGATCCAGCAGGCGGTCCTCGAAGGCAAGCGCATCGCCGGAGAGATCCAGGAAGAAGCCCGCGCGCAAGCCCAGGCCGTGATCGCCAAGTCGAAGGAGACCATCGAGGTCGAGTTGGCCAAAGCCAAAGTCAGCCTACGGGACGACCTGGCGGATCTGACGGTGGAGGCCGCGGCCAGGCTGCTGGGCGAGCGGTGCGACGCGGACGCTGATCGACGGCTGGTCCGTTCGATCATCGACGAATTGGAACGCCCACCGCCGTCCACTCGCTGAGTGTGTCCATGGTCCCCCCACCTACGCCAGGCCCCGCCGACAGGCGGGGCCCCGATGAGCAGATGATGGAGGCAGCGATGCGAGCCCCGAGCCCGTGGCCACAGGCGTTCATCGTCACGGCGGCCAAGGACCGTTCGCGCGAGGGCCGCCGTGAGGCGCAGGTGGGGGGATGGTGACGAATCCTGTGGCAGCCCGGTACGCCGAAGCGCTCTTCGAGTTCGCGAAGCGGCACGAGCGCCTGGACGAAACCTTCGAGCAGGTCGAAGCGCTCGGCGAGCTCATCCGGCGGTCTGCCGAGCTTCGGCAATTGCTGATCAACCCGGGCGTGGATGCGCCGGGCAAGATCGCCCTTCTCGGTCGCCTGCTCGGCGGATGGCGGGCGGACGTGCGGGTCTTCGTCGAGCTGGTGCTGTCGTTCGGACGGATCGAACAGCTGCTCGAGATGGTGGAGGCACTGCGCCGCCTCATGGATGGAGAGCGCGGCCTCGTGCGCGTCACCGTCCGCAGCGCACGGCCCTTGGATGCGACCGTGCGGGGCGATCTCGTGAAGACGATCGAGCAACGGGAAGGACGCCGCGCCGACCTGACGGAGGAGACGGACCCTCAGCTGCTCGGCGGCCTCCAGGTGTTCGTGGAGGGGCGGATGCTGGACGGCTCCCTCCGCAGCCGATTGGAGGGGTTACGACAACAACTCAAGCGCGTCAAAGTACATTAGCAAGCAACAATCAGCAGTCAGCAATCAGCAGTCAGTAAGAGGAGAGATGGCGAGGTTAAAACCTGAGGAAGTGTCCCTGGCGCTTCGCCAGGAGCTTGAACGCTACCAAAGCCAGGTGCGGCTGGATTCCGTCGGCCGCGTGATCCAAGTCGGCGACGGCATCGCGCGCCTCTATGGCTTGGACGACGTGATGGCCGGGGAGCTGGTGGAGTTTCCCGCGCAGACCATCGGGATGGTCTTCAATCTCGAAGAACACCACGTCGGGGCGGTGATCCTCGGCTCGGACCATCACATCAAGGACGGCGATCTCGTCAAGCGAACCGGCCGGATCGCCTCGGTGCCGGTCGGCCCGGCGCTGCTCGGCCGCGTCATCGATGCGCTCGGGCGCCCGATCGACGGCAAAGGGCCGATCGTCACCGAGACCTTCCGGCCGATCGAGGCCCGCCCGCCCAACGTGGTCCAGCGCCAGCCGGTGAAGGAGCCCGTGCAAACCGGCCTCAAGGCCATCGACGCCATGATCCCCATCGGGCGCGGCCAGCGGGAGCTCATCCTGGGCGACCGCCAGATTGGTAAAACCGCGCTGCTGGTGGACACCATCCTCAATCAGAAAGGCAAGGACCTCCTCTGCATCTACGTGGCGATCGGGCAGAAGCTGTCCAGCGTCGTCGCCGTCGTGGAGACGTTGCAGCAGCACGGGGCGATGGACTACACCATCGTCGTCGTGGCGTCTGCCGAAGACCCCGCTTCCCTGCAATACCTGGCACCATATGCCGGCTGCGCGATGGGGGAAGCGTTCATGGCGGCGGGCAAGCACGCCTTGTGCTGCTACGACGATCTCTCCAAGCACGCGGTGGCGTACCGGCAGCTCTCGCTGTTGCTGCGGCGCCCGCCGGGCCGCGAAGCCTACCCCGGGGATGTGTTCTACCTGCACTCGCGGCTGTTGGAGCGCGCCGCCAAGATGCGAGACGACCTGGGCGGCGGCAGCTTGACCGCGCTGCCGGTCATTGAGACGCAGGCCGGGGACGTCTCCGCGTACATCCCGACGAACGTGATCTCCATCACCGACGGGCAGATCTATCTCGAAGGCGATCTGTTTTACTCCGGCGTGCGCCCGGCCATCAACGTCGGGCTCTCGGTCTCCCGGGTTGGCGGCAACGCGCAAACGAAGGCGATGCGCAAGGTGGCGGGCCGGTTGCGGCTCGATCTGGCGCAGTACCGCGAGCTAGCCGCCTTCACCCAGTTCGGCTCGGAGCTCGACAAGGCGACCCAGGCGCAGCTGACGCGGGGGGAACGGTGGGTGGAGGTTCTCAAGCAAGGGCAGTACCAGCCGATGAGCCTGGGGCATCAGGTGGCGATCCTCTACGCAACCGGGAAGGGCCAGCTCGATGAGCTGCCGGCCCCACAGGTCAACGCGTTCGAGCAGGCGTTCCACGCGCTGCTCGATGCGCGCTATCCCGACGCCGTCCACGACATCGAGCGCACGAAAGACCTGTCTGATTCGGTCGCTACGAAGTTAGATCAGGCGGCTGCGGAGTGCAAGCAGCAGTTTTTAGCAGCCGAACGCACGAGGGCGTAAGCGTCACCGAACATGGCGTCCTTGCGACTGATCCGGCGGCGGATCCGCAGCATCCAAAGCACCAAGCAGATCATGCGCGCGATGCAGCTGGTCTCCGCCTCGAAGTTCAAGCGCGCGCAGGGACGCCTGCTGCAAGGACGGCAGGTGCTCTCGTTTCTCGACGGCCTCTTGCAGCGCGTCTTAGTCGCCGCGCCGGCCATGAAGCACCCGCTCTTCGCGCATCACGAGCCCGAGCCCGGGGCGCTGGTCCTGGTGACCTCGGACACCGGCTTGGCCGGGTCGTACAACACCCACTTGATCCAACTGGCTGAAAGCGAATTGCGCAAAGACACCGCCCGCCGGACCCAGATCGTCTTCATCGGCAAGCGCGGGCATCGGTACTTCGCCCCACGCGGGTATCAGTCACGCCAGGCCCACCTCGACATGGCGGGCCGCCCGGACATTCAGAAGATCGACGCCATCGGCCGCGCCCTCATGGAGCAATTTTTGGCGGGCGGGTTGAGTTCGGTGCGCGTGCTCTACGCGAGGTTCGTGTCGACGACGGTCTCCAAGCCAACGGTCATCCAGTGGCTGCCCATCCAATTCAGCAATCAGCAATCAGCAATCAGCAATCAGCAAGAGTATATCTTTGAGCCGAGGGTGGAGCGGGTGTTTGAGGAGCTGCTGCCGAGATGGGCGATCGCCACGTTCCGCCTCGCCTTGCTGGAGGCGTTCACCTCCGAGCACGGGGCGCGCATGATCGCCATGAAGAACGCCACCGACAACGCCCAAGAGCTGCTCGACGCGCTCACCTTGCAGCGCAACACGCTTCGCCAGGCGACGATCACCAAGGAACTGTCGGAAATCGTGGGCACCGTCGAAGCCCTCAAATGAAGCACACAGCACACAGCAAACAGAATCAACCTATGTCGCGCCATTTCTGTGTGCTGTGTGCTGCTTACAGAAATCTCGGTTGAGGAGCTATCATGGCTGAGAACTACGGGACGGTGGTGCAGGTCATCGGGCCGAGCGTGGACCTCCGTTTTCCGGCGGATCGGCTTCCGCAGATGTTCAACGCGGTCATCCTGCGCGATGACGCCAACAAGATTGATCTGACCCTCGAGGTCGCGCAGCACATCGGCAACAACATCGTGCGCTGCATCGCGCTCGATTCCACCGACGGCCTCGTGCGGGGGATGAAGGCGCTGGATACCGGTTCACCGATCACCGTCCCTGTCGGCCGGCAGACCCTGGGGCGCATTTTCAACCTCCTGGGCCAACCCATTGATGAGAAGGGGCCGTTGCCTGAGCCGAAGAAACGGCTGCCGATCCACCGGCCGCCCCCCTCGTTTGAGGATCAGCTGCCGGTGCGCCACATCTTCGAGACGGGCATCAAGGTCATCGACCTGCTGGCACCCTATCCGAAAGGCGGCAAGGTCGGGCTGTTCGGCGGGGCGGGGGTCGGCAAGACGGTGGTCTTGATGGAGCTCATCCGCAACATCGCCTCGGAGCACGGCGGGGTGTCAACCTTTGCGGGGGTCGGGGAGCGCACCCGTGAGGGCAACGACCTGTGGCTGGAGCTGAACGCCTCCGGCGTCGTCAACAAGACGGCGCTGGCCTTCGGGCAGATGAACGAGCCGCCCGGGGCGCGGTTGCGGGTGGCCCTCACCGCGCTGACGATGGCCGAGTACTTCCGCGACGAGGAAGGCCAGGACGTCCTGCTCTTCATCGACAACATCTTCCGCTACGTCCAAGCCGGATCGGAAGTCTCCACGCTCCTGGGCCGGATGCCCTCGGCCGTCGGCTACCAGCCGAACCTGAGCGCCGAGCTGGCGCAATTGCAGGAGCGCATCACCTCGACCAAGCGCGGGTCCATCACCTCGGTGCAGGCCATCTACGTGCCGGCTGATGACTTAACCGACCCGGCCCCCGCCACGACGTTCTCCCACTTGGACGCGACCACCGTGCTCTCCCGGCAGATCGCGGAGCTCGGCCTCTACCCGGCCGTCGACCCGCTGGAGTCGACGTCC
The DNA here is from genome assembly GCA_001804415.1 of Candidatus Aquivivens invisus. Taxonomy (GTDB): domain Bacteria; phylum Omnitrophota; class Gorgyraeia; order Aquiviventales; family Aquiviventaceae; genus Aquivivens; species Aquivivens invisus. The sequence continues at coordinate 33,603 of MHGA01000040.1, read as the reverse complement.
CGCATCTTGGATCCGCGCATCGTGGGGGAGGAGCACTACCGCGTGGCGCGCAGCGTGCAACAGACCCTCCAGCGCTACAAGGACCTGCGCGACATCATCGCGATCCTGGGGATGGATGAGCTCTCCGATGAGGACAAGCTGGTGGTCAACCGGGCGCGCAAGATCCAGCGGTTTCTCTCGCAGCCGTTCTTCGTCGCCGAGGCCTTCACCGGGCGGCCAGGGAAATACGTCAAACTGGCAGACACCGTCAAAGGCTTCACGATGATCATCGACGGCCGGCTCGATGCGGTGCCGGAGCAGGCGTGTTATATGCGAGGTTCGATCGACGAGGTGCTTGAGGAGGCCGCTCGGCAGGGCTCCGAGACGGCGGGGACGCGGTGATGGACGGCTCCATCCAGATTCATGTCCTGACGAACACCGGAACCGCCCTCGAGGATCAGGCGGTGTCGGTCGTGGCGCCTGGCGAGCTGGGGTATCTGGGAATCCTGCGCCATCACGCGCCGCTGGTGACCACCCTCGTCCCCGGGCGCTTACGCTATCGCACCCCCGAGGGGACGTCCAAGACCTTCCACCTCGGGGCCGGCCTGATGGAGATCGTCCGCGACCGCCTGACGATCTTGACGGAGTCGATCAGCCAACCGGAGGACTCACGAAAAACCGAGGTGTAGTCCATAGTCGAGAGTCGATAGTCCATAGCAAAAAGCTGTTGGCTGTGGACTATGGTCTATGGACTATGGACTAGCCATCCGGATGTCAGCCGAATGATTGGCGATCTGATCTTTACCAAGCGCGACTGGATCTGGTACGTCCTCGGTGTCGTCCTGACGCCGCTGGTGTTCGCCAGGATAGGTCTGAGCCCGCAGCAGACCCTGGCGCTGGGCGGATTCTGTGTGGTGCTCTACGGGGCGATCTTCTTCTGGCAGTACCGCCTGGCCTTCGCGTGCATCGGCATCTCGCTGTTGCTGGTCACGGGGCTGCTGGACGTGCCGCACCTCATCGAGTTCGCCGGGCTGGACATCATCCTCTTCCTGATCGCGATGATGACCGTCATCGGCTTCCTCGAGGAGAAGCATTTTTTCGAAGTCGTGATCGATCGCCTCCTGCTGCTTGTCGGCCCGCACCCCAAGCGCATCATGATCGTCATGATGACGCTGGCCGCGATCTCCGCCGCGCTCGTCGATGAGGTGACCTCGATCCTCTTTATCGTCGCGGCGATGCTCAACCTGCTCGGCCGCTCCAAGCTCAACCCGATCCCCTACATCCTGATGCTCGTCTTCACCACCAACATCGGCTCCAGCGCGACCGTCGTCGGCAATCCGGTCGGGGTGATCATCGCGCTGCGCAGCGGCCTGACGTTTCTCGACTTCATCCGATGGGCGACCCCCATCTCCATCGTGTGCCTGGCGCTGACCATCTTCGTGTGTCTGAGGCTGTTCAACCGAGATATCAAGCGCTTGAAAGAGGTTCTGGCGGGACGCCGTGGCGAACGAACACTGGAACATCTGGCTGAGGCTGAGCATGCTACCAAGGCAGGCGTGCGTCTCGCGGGCTGGCTGTTCGCCGGCGTGATCCTCGGCTTGATCTTGCATCACCCCCTTGAGCACTGGCTCCATCTGCCGAAGAACACCATGCTGCTCGGGGTGGCGCTTCTTGGGGCCGGCATCGCCTTGGCGATCAGCGGCGAGAAGGCGCGCGCCCTGGTGGAAAAACGGGTGGATTGGTGGACGCTGACGTTCTTCATCCTGCTGTTCGCCTCGGTGGGGACGCTCAAGCAGACTGGCGTGACCAGCGTCATCGCCACGCGAATCATCGCGCTGTCCGGCGGCAGCATCCCGGTGCTCACGTCGCTCTTCGCGTGGAGCTCCTGGCTCTTGACCTCGATCATGGACAACGTGCTGGCCGTGGCGACGTTCGTCCCGATCGTGGGCGACGTGGCCAACGCCGGGCTCCAGACGTTTCCCTTGTGGTGGGCCATGCTGATGGGCGGGACGCTGGGCGGCAACGCCACCCTGATCGGATCCACCGCGAACATCGTCGCGGCCGGCGTGCTGGAACGCCGGGAACTCGGGACGATCACCTTCCAGCAATGGCTCAAGCCCGGGCTCATCGTCGCCATCTCCACCATGCTCGTCGCGTTGTTCCTGGTGCTCATCCAGCTTCCCTTGATGCCCTCCGCCGTCATGGTTCCGGGCGTGTACTGAGGGTGACGACGTCCGCCCTCGTCGGTATAATATCGTGCTTGGCAGCGCCGCCCGGTTTTGTGTAATGTAGAGGCACGGGCGGTTAGCTCAGCGGTTAGAGCACGTGGCTTACATCCACGGGGCCGGGGGTTCAAATCCTCCACCGCCCATTGTCTTAGGCAAAGAGCATCACACATCGCACATAACACATTACACAGTCTCAATGGGGGCGTAGCTCAGTCGGATAGAGCGGCTGATTGTCAATCAGCAGGTCGCGGGTTCGAGTCCCGTCGCTCCCGTTTTTCATCAAAAACCCTTCATGGGATTTTATGGTGTCCCTAGAATGCCATTCACGGAAGCCGTTATCCCTTTCGGGATAACGGCTTTCTGTTTTTCGACTGTCGAGTTGCGTTCAGGCGCGCCAGCTCGGCCATTCTGATTGACAATCCGCAGCCGGTAGCGTAGGCTGGTTCGGTATTTGACAGCGTTCACCTGCTTAAGGGAAGCCGTGGAGCTGCGAGATGCTCTGCGGCTTTTTTCGTCCATGAGGTCACGCGCTCGCGCAGCGAGCACACACAGGGGAAGGGGGTGACAGACAGATGGCATCAGGCACCGTGAAATGGTTCAGCGACGAGAAGGGCTACGGGTTCATTACCCCGGAAGACGGCTCGAAGGACGTGTTCGTCCACCATTCATCGATCCAGGGCGAGGGGTTCAAGTCGCTCAAGGAAGGCGAGAAGGTGGCGTTTGAGGTGACCAGCGGCCCGAAGGGTCCGCAGGCATCGAACGTCGTGAAAGGCGCGTGAGCTCGGCGTTCCTGAAGGCGTCAGCGCAGACTAACGGGGCAAGCGTTCCAACTCTTCGGTGAGCTGGAGCCAGCGGCGCTCTTCTTCCTGAATGAGCGCCGCCAGCGCGGCGCAGCGGTCGGTAAGCTCTCGGCTCCACCTGGCGGGATCGGCCGCTAGCTCCGCTTCGAGCGACTCTTTTTCCTGCCGGTAGGCCGCCTGTTGCTCCTCACACCGCCTGATCTGGCCGGCGAGCTTGCGCTTGGCGGACTCGCGTTGTTTGCGCAGGTGGTACTCTGACGGCCCCTTGGCTTTTGGGGCCGGCTCCTCGCGGCTCCCTTCCTCCGCCTCCAGCTCCTGCCGGACTTGTGTCTCCAGCCGGTAGACGTACTCCGCGTAACTGCCGGGATAGTGGATGACGGCGCCGTTGTTGACCTCGACGATCTGCGTGGCCACCAGGTTCACGAACGTCCGGTCGTGGCTGATGAACATCACGGTGCCGGGGAACTGGCGCAGGGCCGCGCCGAGTGCTTCGACCGTTTCAAAATCCAAGTGGTTCGTGGGCTCATCCAGCAGGAGCACGGAGCGCTTCATCAGCAGCAGGCCGGCCAGGCACAGGCGTGCGCACTCGCCCCCGCTGAGCACGGAGACCGGCTTTTTGATGTCGTTGCCCTTGAAGAGGAACGAGCCGGCCATGGCCAGCAGTTCCTGCCGGGTGACCGCGTGGGCCGCGTGGCGCTCCAGGTGGGTGAAGACGCTGTCTTCCGGATTCAAGCCGGCTGCCACGTGCTGGGCGTAGTAGGCGATGTCGCAGCCGAAGCCCCACTTGAACGCGCCACCCCTGGGGGCCAAGTCCTCGGCGAGCGTCCGCAGGAGCGTGGTTTTGCCCTGGCCGTTATCGCCCAGCACCGCCACGTGGGTGCCGTGGTCGATTTCGATCCGGATGTCCTGGGCGACGAGCTTCTCCGGATAGCCGATGGCGAGGCCCTCGCAGGTGAAGGCAGGACCCTGGCGGCGCTGAACGGCGGGGATCCTGATCTGGACGTTCGACTGCGCTTCGGCCAGGCCGATCGTCTTGAGCTTCTCGATCTGCTTCATCTTGGAGCGCGCTTGAGCCGCCTTCGAGGCTTTGGCGTGGAAGCGGTCGACGAAGGCCTGGAGCTGCTTGCGCTTGCTCTCGACGGTTTGGTTGTAGCTGATGGCCTGGGCGTGCTGTTCGGCTTTGAAGGTCAGGTACTCCTCGACGGTGCCGGGATAGAGCATGAGCCGGCCGCCTTCGGCCTCCAGCGTGTGGTCGCACGTCTTCTTCAAAAACTCCCGGTCATGGGAGACGATCAGGAAGCCGCCGTCGAAGTCCTCCAAGAACTCTTCCAGCAAGATGAGGGTTTTGAGGTCCAGGTAGTTGGACGGCTCATCCAGGATCAGGAAGTTCGGGTCGCGCAGGAGCATGGACGTCAGCTTGACGCGGGTCTGGTAGCCGCCGGACAGGTTCTTGACGCGGGTGTCGAGCAGGGCATGCTTCAGCTGGAACCGGCTGGCGACCTTGCCGCAGCGCCAGGCCTCCTGGCCGGTGTGGCGCGTCAGGAACTCCACCACGGTTTCTTCCGGCGTGAACAGGTCATGCTGTTCCAGGTAGCTGAGGCGCAGGTCGGCGCTCTGGACGACCTCGCCTGAGTCGGCGGTGTCGTGGCCGGTGATGATCTTGCACAGCGTGGACTTGCCCGCGCCATTGCGGCCGATGAAACCAGTCTTCTTCCCGGAATCCAGCGTGACACTGGCATCGTTGAAGATGACGCGCGGGCCGAACCGCTTGTGAATCGCTTTGAGCTGGAGGGTGGCGGACATGGAAGCGCTAGCTTACGGTTGCCCGGCCGGCTCGTCAAGGCAGGAGATGCCGCTTCCGCCGTCCAGTGCGGATGATCGACACTACGCTCGAAACTCCGCTAGGAACCTGCTAAAATTGCCGTCCATGGGGGCTTCGGTAAGCGTTCTAGCATCGTCCCGTCGCTCCCGTGTCTTTCTTTAACTGGTTGTAGTACAATTAATTTCATGAGACCTCTGCAAGCCGTGAGAGGCGCACAGGCAGCGTCCAGAGAACTCTGGACGCTGTTTATTATTAGATCCCCACGATGCTGTTGACCGCCATCCGCGTGGCGCTTGCGTTGACGCTCTACGTGGTCGGCGCCGTCGTTCTGGGGTTGGCGCTCACTCCCGCCGTCTTGTTGTGCCAGGCCGTGTGGCACCACACGGCCAGCCAGCCGATGTGGTATCAGACACTGTGGGTCTGCCTCGCGGCTGGGACGGGCTACTTCATCTTCGGATTCAGCCTGATGGTGCTTGCGGCCTTGCTCCGATTGGTGTTTCGTCTCGACCTGAGGGAAGGGGAATACCCGCTCGCCTCGTTCGGCATGCTCCGCTGGTATATCTCCAATGCCCTGCAGTTTATCGTCTGGAGCGTCTTCGGGGATTTTCTGCTGATGACCCCCTTCGCCGCGCTCTTCTATCGTCTCATGGGAGCCAAGCTGGGGTTGAACGTGCAGATCAATTCAAAGTATTGCGCAGACCTTTCCCTCCTCGAGATAGGGGATCATGCTGTGATCGGGGGACACGCCACGGTCATCGCGCACTCCTTCGAATCCAAGGGATTGATTCTCAAGAAAGTCCGCATCGGTCGCAACGCGATCATTGGGTTGAATGCCATCGTCCTGCCCGGGGTGGACGTAGGCGAGCGCGCAGTCGTCGGTGCCGGCGTGTTTGTTCCCAAGCATACCAAGATCGCAGCCGGTGCCACCTATCTGGGCCCATGAACCCACAAACACACGCGGTATTGGCTCGCGTGCCCCGTATCCTCATCGTCGCCCTTCGCCTACGGCAGGCTTACCAGGCTGCTGCAAGATCATGATGGCGTTGCGGCTCGGCGTTGCTGTTGGGAAGCGTGATGCCATGAGGAACGTCTCCTGCTTTAGGCGCGTGGTGTTGGTCGTCTCTTTCGCTCTCGCCTCTCAACCTGTACTGCTCCCTCTGGGTCATGGAGGATTGGCTGAGGCACAAGGAGAGGGGGAAAGGGAGCCACCTGACAAGATTCCTTATACGGCTGCTAAACTGTTACAAGACTTCGGGGCAAGCTTGGATCAGTACGATGATATTTTGAGAAGACGTCGCTCCGAGCTCGAGGAGTTGGTGGCACGGTACAATGCAGATGAGGCCATCGCGAACTGTGATTGGGACCGGTTCTATAGCTACCTGGCTCGGCTGCCGTTAGAGGAAGTCTGGGATCCGCATGTGGACTACATGCTTGAGAAGCTTGTTGAACTGCGCATGGAGGCTTGGGGTGGGGAAAATCGTCAGGGGGAATCTGCGGTCTACGGCCGTGAGGCCAATGCGTACGTCCGTAGAGAGGCCGAACGCCTGCAAGCGCGGCGGGCCGCTCTGATGCGCGAGTTAGAGAACCTCAGTGTGAGTATTGACAGCCAGAGAAACAAGTGGCTTCATGAGTATCTCCAGCGATGCTGCGGTAAGGAACAATGCGGCGATGCCTCTCGACCGGCGACCGGTGACTCTGCAGGAGGCCCCCCGGATTCCTGGGTGCCGGGGCCTTCTAGCCAGCCGCCCACCGGTGGGCCCCCGCCGAGCGATACCGGCGCGGGACCTCCGCCGACGGGGACACCGTCCGCAGCCGATCCCTCGTCCATTCCATTCCAACCACCGACGACTGGGGATACCTCGAGGCCGGCGGTGGCCATCTGCTGCGAGAGTTGCCCCGGGACGAACTGGGATCGGTTCTACTTTCCCACTCCGCCAGACACGGATTGTCGGCCCGGTGATGTTCGACGGGATGATCTGACCCTCGGCGAGCACGGCACCTGCGCCAACCCGTTCACCGAAGAACCTGGTTCGGCGACGTATGGATCCTCGTGCTGTGCCAAAACGCCGGCGCAAGTGCTTTATGATTCGGCGAACAGCGGCGGGGTGAAGTCGGAGCTGGGGGCTGTGCTGCGGAGCGCCTGCGAGGATGACCCTTGTGCGGTGGAGACGAAAGCCAAACTGGCGAGCGAGGAGGTGTTGCGGGCCGCCGGTCTTCCCTCACGGCTGGAGACCTCCATCCTGAGCAGCGGTACCGACGTGCAGGGCCGTAACTGGGTGCCGGAGAACCCGGTGCTGCGCCTTGGCAAAGAACGCCTGAAGCCCTGCCACACCGAGCCATTCTACGCGACGAAAGAAGCTACGACCAACGCCGCCGCGGTGGTGCTGAGTGCCATCAGTATCGACTACGCGGATGACGCGCACACCGCCGAAGCCTCCAAAGGCACGTCCTGTACCACGAGTCAATCCGGCGCGGCTCACGAGGCGAAACGCGATACCCCACAGGAACGAGCGGCCAAGGCAGCCGCCATCGGCCTGCTGACCTCCCAGGCCAAGGGACAGATCGAAGGGCTCCGGGCCACCTTCGATGTGACCGGGCGTGAAGCACAATTGAAGGACGCCAAACTGCAGGCGGATGTCGTCAATGAAATCACTCAGCGGAAGGCTTCTCTCAGCCTCCCAGTCAGGTTTGACGCGAGCGAACAATAATACCCCCAGCATCGGTTCTCCAATCGCCCCGTCGATTCCTCCAGATTGCAGAGAGGCCCTTCAGCAGAAACGCTGAAGGGCCTTTTGTATACAGGGGCGAGCGGGACCTCGGCGCCTGTCTTCACGGGCGCCCTTGAGCTGCCGCCTCAGGAGCCGATCACGGCGCGCGCGAAGGGGATTCTCATGAGGATCAGGCTGGCGGCTGCGCTGATCACAAACGCCGTCAGTACCTCCACCCCCAGGATGCAGAGCAGCGGCAGGCGTCCGTCCAGGGCTACTGTGCCGCTTCGCAGGAGATCGAGCAGCGAATGGTGCATCAGGTAGATCCCGAATGTCGCCGGCCCCACGGCGGCGTACAGTCTGGCCAGCCAGCCGCGGCCGTTGAAACTCGGCAGCTGCTAGCACAGGATGAACACGCACACCGCCTGCACCATGACGCAGGGATAAAAATGGTCATAGAGGGCGAAGGCGCGCCCATCCGCCGTGCCGAATTGCTGGACCCGCTGCGCGGTTCCGAGGATGATCCAGACGGACGCGGCGGCAAACGCGCAGAGGCTCGCGGCGTTCAGGAGTCTGGCCGACGGCCCGCGCCGCAGCAGGTAGCCCAGCACAAAATACGGCACGTAGGGCAGGCCGCGCGTCAAGACCATCATCGGGACATAGCGGGTGACGACTCCGAGGGAGACTCCCCACAGCGCGACGGCCGTCATCGCCCATAGGGCCGGCGGCGGAACGTTCGCCACCAACGCCCGCAGGGGAGGAGTCAGAAGATACAGGTTGATGATGATCACCAGGAAATAGAGGTGGTACTGGGTGAGCCCGTCCCAGATGGAGGAGCCGATGACGGCGGGGATAATGCGTTCTCCGTGGAATGCGGCCGACCAGAAAAAATGCCAGCCAGCCCAGCACAACAGGGGAATGCCGACTCTGCGCAGCCGCTTGCCGTAGAACGCCAGTGCGCGGTAGGCCCGGGCAGGCTCCAGGACCAGCGCGCCGCTCAGCATGATAAATATCGGCACGGCCCAGCGGCAACACGAATCAATCACGTGCGCCGTCCACCACCCCAGGCTCCCGGGTGGTAGATGCACGACGCGGACCGCCGACGTATGCAGGGCAATCACCGCCAGCACAGCGATGACGCGCAGGCCGTCGGCATAGGGCAGGAACTCGGGCTTGTTCGGCTGGCGTCTCGGTCGCCGGCGTCCCGCGTCACTCATCGCTGATGCGATGCCGGCGTTTGTAGTCGGCGACCCAAGCGCGGATGGCGGCCAGATCGTCGGGATGCTGCTGCCGGTAGGCGGCTTGGGCGGTGCGGATCTGTGCGAGGGTCGACTCGATCGTCTCAGGCGTGAGCCGGATGCCGAAATCGGCCGGCATGACCCGGCCGGATTCGTGGAAGTCCAGCACGCGATCCAAGACGAGGTCGCCGACCTGCTCCTTGAAATGAGACGAGTCCCAGTACCATTGCATCTCCGCGTGGCCGGTGGGTGGCGGAAGCGGCTCGGTGGTGATCGTTGAGTAGCCGCTGAAATCCCACAGCGGAATGGGGGGTTGATCGGGGTGCCGTGCGGCGTCCTGGGCCAGCAGGTCGACCAAGGCGCGCTTGCCGTGCTCGAGGGCGGGCCAACCGCCGGTGGCGGCGTCCAGCTCAAGTTGGTGGGCGTGGGCAGGCGTCAGGAAGATTCGAAGATCGATGCGGTGCGTCCGACAGAAGGCCACGAGCCGTCGGATGTCATCGAGCGAGGTGGAGGCGTCACTCTTCGCAGCCGTTGCGGTCGAAACCCGCGTGCCGGGCGAGACGGGAATCCGCCACTCGAGCTTGAAGCCGACCTCTAACTGATCGATCTCCTCGAAATAGGCGCGCGGCCCCACCTTCACAAAGTTTTCCGATGACCGTCGAAAGAACACCTCCCCCAACCGCTGGCCATCGGGCGCGTACCATTCCGGGTCCCCCGCCTGTTGCGACGTCAGCGTCTTGACGCTGTCCCTCAGGGTGTCGGAGCTGGTGAGGAGCTTGAGATCGGCGGTCAGCCGGCGCCACCACGACACGGCGCGGTGCTGCGTCAAGAGAAGAGCCGGATCGAAATCCGGCCGCGTGGCGGCCGGAGCGGTCGTGGGGTGATAGGTATCGAGGGCCAGCAGCACCTGCGTGAGCGGGGACACCGCATGCGCGTGGATGAGGTAGGCGTACATCTCTTTGGTGGTCGCACCGTCAAAAGCCAGGTTATAGCGCCGCGACGCCTGCCTGGCCCATCCCTCGTGGCTGGTCCGGAAGGCGAGATGGCTTCGGGAGCTTCCGAGCAGGAGTGAGTGTGGCTTGAGCCGACGGACTTCGTAGGCCTTGAGCAGCCGGACGCGGTGGTAGATTGCCGGCTTCTGCGCGGTCAGGCCTGGGAGATCGGCGAGGCGATACATGCCATACGGATCCACCAGGCCGTTGACGATCGTCGCCCCCGCCAACGCCGAGACGGCGGCGATCGCCACGGTGAGGGTGTATCGGAAGAAGGCGCGGGCGATCATGGTGGCCGATCAGATCAGAACTGGAAGTAGATGAATTCGGACACTTGAGAGAACATCATGAGGCACAGCGCCGCCGTGCAGCCGATGGAGATCGCCCACCGAGCGGATGGCGTCCATCGGTAGCGGCGGGCCATGGGCGCGCGCGCCACGCTCCGATACGCGCCCTCCGGGCCGACATACGCCGTCAGCTGCTGCGTGTTCGGAGCGACCCAGCTGATGACCAGCAGGCCCAGGGTGAAGAGCAGCGCCGGAACCCCCATCGAGGAAGGCCACGCCATCCCGTACCCTCCCCCCATCGCTCGCAGCATATCCCACGCGGTGCGCAGGTCTGCCGCGCGGAAGAACACCCAAGCGATGACCACGGCCAGAAAGGTGATGCCGCGGCTGAGCCAACCCCACGCCGGGTGCGGCTGGCCGGTGATCAGGCGGAGGCGTTCTCGCAGGGCGTGCCAGCCGTGATTGATGATGAGGTAGCTCCCGTGCAGCGCCCCCCAGATCACAAAGGTCCATCCCGCCCCGTGCCACAGCCCTCCCAGCACCATCGTGATGGCCAGGTTGCCATAGCGGCGCACGCCGCCCTTTCGGTTGCCTCCGAGGGGGATGTAGAGGTAGTCACGCAGGAATCGGGAGAGCGTGATGTGCCAGCGGCGCCAAAATTCCATGATGCTCGCTGACTGGTAGGGCGAATGAAAATTAATGGGAAGGCGAATGCCGAAGAGCAGCCCCAGGCCGATCGCCATGTCGGAGTAGCCGGAGAAATCGAAGTAAATCTGCGCGGTGTACGCCAGCGCAGCGCCCCAGGACGTCAGCAGGTCCAGGTGCGATCCGGCGGCGACCGCATCAAACAGGGGAGAAGCCAGGCGCGCTGCCCCGTCGGCTAGGAGCACCTTCTTCGCCAACCCTAGGATCAGGATGGTCAGGCCCAGTCCCAGCGATCGAGCCGACACGCGCTTGAGGTCTCGGAACTGTGGCATGACCTCGCTGTGGTGCACGATCGGCCCAGCGATCAGTTGGGGGAAGAAGAGGACGAACAGCGTGTAGTCCAGCAGGCTCGCCTGAGCGACCTTGCCCTGGTACACGTCCACCAAGAAGGCCATTTTCTGGAACGTGAAGAACGAGATGCCGATCGGCAAGATGATCGTGGCGAGAACCAGGTGAAGGCCGAGGAACTGGTTGACGTTATCGATGAAAAAGTTGGCGTATTTGTAATACCCGAGGGCGCAGAGGTTGACCGAGATCCCGAAGAGCACGATCGCCTTGGCCTGGACGGGCCGACGCGTGCGCAGATGCAGGAGCGCCTTGGCGAGCAGGAAGTCGACCCCGAGCAACGGGAGGATCAACAGCAGGTATTTCGGGCTCCACCACCCGTAGTACACGAGGGAGGCGGCGACCAAGCTCGCCAGCGCGCTTCGCCGGTTTCCACCTGCCCACAGCCGGTGAAACAGGACCCATGTGGCCGGTAGGAACACGAGGAGGAACACGTAGGAGTTAAACAGCATCGGCTGTCAGACCCCGCGGGTGACCGCGGAGTGCTTAGTCATACGGGAGATGTCCTATCGACGGACGTCCTGCGGTCTGGCAGACGACGTACCGGCCCTCGGTGAGGGTCCGGACGAACTCATCCATCCCGCAGGCTCCATCGACGAAGAGTCGCTTGATGCGCCGCAGATCATCCCCAGGGGAGTTGAAGCCTGGCTCTGCGGTGAGCAGGGTCGTGTAGCCCGCCCACCGAGCCAGGCGGATCAGCCGGTCGTTGTACCAGCCGCACGGCCACGCCAGAAACCGCACCGATCGGCCCAGCCGTGTTTCCAGCCGGCGGCGCGATCCCGTCAGCTCGGCCAGCGCGTCGTGCCACGTCCGCCCCGGCACGCGGCCGTCCACCCAGGTGACCAGGTTGTCCTGCCGGTCCCACGGGTGGCTCAGCGTGTGCGATTCCACCTCGAACAATGGGTGCCGGTCCAGCGCGTCGATGTCGGACCACTCGAGATACGGTCCGCCGATGCCGCGGTCAACGATGATCCAGAAGGAAGCCCGCATCCCGTACGCCTCAAGGACCGGGACCGCGTTGAGCCCGCTCTGCCATCCGTCGTCGAGGGTCAGCACCACGCTGCGCGCGGGCACGGTGGTCCGGCCCCGCAGGTAGGCGGCGAACTCCCCCAGCGACAGCGTGCGGTAGCCCTGCTCGTGCAGGTAGCGCATCTGTTCGGCGAAGCGTGAGAGCGGGATGACGGTCTCGCCGGGCGGGGTGCCATCGGTGACGATCTGATGGTAGATCAGCACCGGGACGCCAGGGTGGGTGGGTTGCGCCTGGGCCGCGTGGCCGAGGAGTGCTAACCCGATGAGGCTACAGCACACCCAGCGGCGCATCCTGAAATCCCGCCTGTGTCCCAGCGGCCGCGCGGAGGGGCTCATACCGCGCCAGCGCCGTCCGCAGACGGAGATCCTCGAGCCCTTCTCGGAAGCCGACAAAACGCGCGAAGGCATACCCGAGGATCCCGGCGTTGATCAGCGCGAAGAGCGCATGCATCCAGCGCCCGTGCCACGCGTCTACCGAGGCGCCCACCAGACAGTAGCCGATCAGCAGCAGCTCACAGAGCACATACGTCGGTGGCGCAGTCGTGCGACCGGCCACCTTCGGTGTGCGCGAAAATGGAATGGTGCGTCCGGTGACCGCCTGCTGCAGCGACTTCAGCACTCCGCCCAGGTTGACGGGGATCAGCAGTAGGTTGAGCGCATACACGCGGAACAGATCGATCCAGCGGTAGCCAGCCAGGACGAGGTCGCGGCCGTAGAGCAGGTAGTACGGCAGGGCCGTCAGCGGCAGCCAGGCAATCCGCAGGGGCTTCTCCAACGGATACATCAGGATCAGCAGCACGCCCAGGTTCACTGCGGCGGGCGAGATGAGATAGTGGATTCGCATGAAGCCTTCCGGGAAGCGGCGCAGCCACCGCCCGCGCAGGTAGTGCAGGAGCTTCGGCAAGATGAGCAGCCCGCCGTTGGCCCATCGCCGTCGTTGGATGATCAGCGCGCCGAAGTCCGACGGTGTGGCGCTGTAGGAGAGGCGCTCGGGATAGTTATGCAGCTGCCAATGACGCAGGATGAGGTCGACGCTGGATTCGGTGTCTTCGATCACGGTCCAATCCTGGACGTACAGGCGCACGACGTAGCCGCGTTCGATCTTCGTCGTCACGATGTCGTCCAGCGCGACCTTGCGCAAGAGCGCGTTCGCTCCGACCCAGAAGGTCGCGCCGCAGGCCGTGAAGCCCTGGTGGATGAGGTATTGCATGTCCGTCGTCGCACCGGCGATGCGCTCGAGGAGGCGAGGCGGGTGGGGCACCGCGCTGTAGGGTGTTTGGATCACCGCCGTCCGGGCGTGCTGGGGTTGCTGCATGACGTGCACGAGCCGCAAGGTGTAGGAGGGGTCCAGGAAACTGTCCGCGTCCAGCGTCAGGACGAAGTCCGCCCACGGCACAGTGAACGTGGCCGACTCGCGTGCGGTCGGCGCCAGGTGCGTCCCGTCCTCCCGCTGGATGTCGGTGAAGGTCCCGCCGAGGAGGCTGATGTAGCTGTTGAGATTCATCGCCTTGTTCGGCGCATGGGAGAGGTTGGCGTAGCGCTTGCGTTCGAAACTGGTCAATTCGACATCGAACAGGCTGGCCAGCCGCGCGTACTCACGGCGCAGGAGGCGCTGGCTGTCCTCATCCGAGAGCGTGATGAGCCGCGAGGCAAGCGCATGGGCGCGCGATTCCTCCAACAGGGCTCGGCGGTGAAAGGTGAGGTCGATGAACAAACGGTTGGTGTGGGTGGTGGGGGTGAAGCGCTCGGCCTCCGCGCGAAACCACGCGGCAACCTCCAGGAGGTGCCCGCGCAAGTTCTCGATTTCTTCCATCAAGTCGAGCGCGCCGCGGGCGCGCTGCTGGAACGTCTCCTCAGCCATCTGGAGCGTCTTGCAGGGCACGGCCAGCCGTTCGGCGAGCTCGCGCGGAAGCCGCCGCGCCTCGGCCAACGCCTGCGCATCAGCCGGTGTCGCGGGGTCGTGCGGGTCGTCGATCAGCAACACCACACGCCGATTGGGGTACTCCTGCAACGCCGTGGAGAGCAGCGACTGTTCGATCACCTCGAGTTCTTCCTTGTAGGAAGGGATCACCACCGTGACGGCCGGGGCGGGGTGGTCATACAAGGTGTCGAGGGCGTCGTCCGAGGCGGGTCGGTGTCGCCGGAGGCGAAGAACATAGCCGATGCGCGTCACCTGGTACAGCACATTGCCGTAGATCAAGAAGAGGAACGTGGTCGCGAAGGCGATCTGTGGGATCAGCCGCACCCAGAGGTGGCCGCCGGCACTTTCGTGGATCAGGCGACCGAGGTCTCGGGAGAGGAACACCGTGGCGACACCGGTGACGGCCAGGCCACACGCGGTCAGGACGATCTCGCGGGCGCTCTGGACTCGTCGGCGCGAGAGGTCCTTTCGGTCCAGCCATGCCAGGTTCACGCGCTTCCCGGCTAAGGTCTCCGCGGCGTCAGCTTCCAGCACAGCGGTGGAGGTGACCCAGGTGCGGCCGGCGGGCTGGCGTTTCCCCCTCGAGCCCGTCGGCGACGTCACCGGCGCGGGTTGGCGGACCTGCCGGTCTGAAGCGGACCGAGGATAGCGCAACACCAGCATGGCGCGCGACCACTCATCACGAACCGCACGAACCAACGCCAAGAACCTTATAACCATACGTTCCTCCAAGGATTGTGTCAGGTAACTGTGGAGCGAATGGTTCGAACCACGCCGGAACGACTGACGGGGAAGTTCGACCTGCAGGACCTCCACGAACTCAAGGGATGACTAGGATAACAGAAGAGTGAGGTTTTACAAGAAGTTTTTCTCGATGAGGGCCTGGATCTCGTCTCGGAGCGCCTCGGCGATTCGGTGGCAGGTTCCTGAGGCGTCTTCCCGGTAGGCGGTGAGCGCGGGGCGGAGATTGACAGGAGTGCCGATCCGCACGAGGACCTCTCGGTCATCCAGGGGGCGAGGTCGTGGCGTGCCGAATGCCTCCCGTTCCAGCTTCATCACGGTCTCGGCCAGCCGCTCCTCGGAGGGGTCGCGCGCGGTGTAGGGCGGATGCCAGCCCACCATCTGAATGGTGCGCTTCAAGTCCTGCACGTCGCGCTGGATCTGCGCGCGCGTGGCAGAGCTGAAGAGCTGTTTGCGGCGCAGCTGCTCCTGCAGGAACCCGATCAGGCGTTGGGCCTGATCCCGCAGCCGGGCGGCGGGATCCAGCGGCACCTGGGGGTATTTGGACGCGATGGAGGCCACGATCGCGGCTCGCACGTTCCGCACCCGATCGCTCAACTGGACCAGGTGCTGTGACTGTGCCCGGATGTGCTCCAGCGGCTGCCAGCGTTTGAGCAGCTCGGCCATAATGTGCGCCAGGTGTTCTTGGAGCGTCGTGAAGCGGGAACGGATGGCCAGAGAGTGTTCGAGCCGGCGGATGCGCCGATGCAACAGCCACTCAATCGTTGTGCGATAGCGGTATTTGATCGCCATCGGCAGCAGATACACCGTCCAGTCCGGACGCGCCGCCCGGGCTTCTGTGATGGCCTGCAGGCCGAAGCGCACCGCACCCGTCTTAAACGGCTGGACGAGATCGTTCAAGTAATAGATCTCTCCCTCCGGGAACATGACCAGTGCCTGGCCTCCCTGTTTGACGAGCTCGATGGCGTAGCGCTGCGACCTCTCATCCATCGCGCCGCGCGCGACGGAAAAGGCCCCCAGCCGCTGCAGCCACCAACCCGCGAGGCCGCGATATTCCTCAAAGGCCTCGGCGTTGATCATGTACGTGAACCGGCGCCGCGCGCGGCGGGCGGCCTCCATGCAGATCCGGATATCCATTTCATCAGGGTGGTTGAGTGCGAGGATCAAGCCGGCCTCGGGCGGGATGGCTGCGAGCGTGGCAAGGTCCCGGGAGCTCAGCTGCAGGCGGTTGTGCACAAAAAGATCCAGCGCGTTGCCCCACTGGGCGAGACGGATGATCCACGTGCGGTGCTTGGCGGGGTGAAAGGTCTCCGTCATGGCGCAGGCCCCTGTCACTTCTAGCGTCTCGCAAATACCCGGGGATGTAAAGCGCAAATGACGAGGTCAGTCTGCGCTATCCGGGAACCGATCCACACGGTATGATGAAGGGTGACCGCTGGAGCGTCGCATCATGCCGGACACCCTTGAGCGTTCCTCACATCGCCTTCGCAGCGCAGATGGAACCGTGGTGGCCGTTGACCGCTATCGCCAGGGACGGCGGGACACGGCGGTTGTCATTTGCCACGGCTTCTTCCAGAGCAAGGCGACCCCGACCTTTCAGCGTCTGGCCAGCGCGCTTGCGCAATCGTATGATGTGCTGTGTCTGGATTTCCGAGGCCATGGCGGCTCAAGCGGTGTGTTTACGTTCTCGGCACGGGAGGACGCGGAACTGCAGGCGGTGCTCACGTGGGCGCAGCCGCAGTATCCACGGCTGGTGGTCATCGGGTTTTCCCTGGGGGCTGCCGTGGCCATCAACACGGTCAGCGGCGCGCCGCCTGGGGTGTGCGGACTCATCGCGGTGAGCGCTCCAGCCTCCTTTGATGAGATCGAATTCAAGTTCTGGACCCCCGAGGGCATTAGCACGGGGCTGAAAGGCCTCGAGCCGGGCGCGGGGTGCCGGCCGGGGAATCCATTCCTGAAGAAACGGCGTCCCATCGATGCCATCCAGCGGATGCGCAAGCTTCCCGTGCTGTTCATCCATGGGACCAAGGACGTCATTGTGGGTGCCGCTCACAGCCGCCGGCTCTTTGACGCCGCACATGAGCCCAAGCGCCTGCGACTCCTTGCGGGTGGCGGCCATGCAGAGATGCTCTTTCGGGAAGACCCAACCGGTTTCACGAGCCTGATCACTGACTGGTTGGCGGAAACCCTGCCACTCGAAACTCCGCCAGGAACCTGCTAAAATCCCTGTTCATGGAGCACGGAGCAGAGCACGTCGCGAAAGGAGGGCGCTATGAAGTGGCTTGAACGATTTTCGGACGACGCGTACGCCTTGCTGCGCATCGTGACAGGGTTCATGTTCTCCTTCCACGGCGCGCAAAAGATCTTGGGCGTGCTGTCGGAGTTCCAGCCGCCGGTGGGGTCCCAGCTCTGGCTTGGCGGGCTCCTCGAGCTCGTCGGCGGGCTGGCCATCCTGCTAGGATTTCGGACACGCCTGGCGGCCTTCCTCTGCAGCGGCGAGATGGCCGTGGCGTATGTCCAGTTCCACTGGAAGTTCCAGCTCGGCCCGCAGCTCTTCCCGGCGATCAATCAGGGCGAGCTGGCCGCGCTCTACTGCTTTGTATTCCTCCTCATTGCCTGTCGAGGCGGCGTCAAATGGAGCCTCGATAAGAAGGGCTGACATTGACCATCCTTATCCCAGCACCAGGCCTCGGCGGTGCTTGAGCAGGAAGCCGTGGGACTTGGGGGTGAGCGGTGTCGAGGCGCTGGCCCGCACGACGCAACACTCCCCGAAGCGATCCGCGATCCGATCCAGGCACCGGTCCAGCCGTTCGAGTCGCAGCTCCTCCTCCAGGAAGCTCAGCTGCCGTTGGTGCCTGGTTAAATGTGAAACCGATACGCCCAGCAGCCGCACCCGCTGAGGGAGCGGCCGGCAAGAGGCCTCAACGAGGCGCCGCGCCACCTGGTAGATGCGCAGGCCGGAGTCGACGGCATACGGGATGGTGCGCGCGTGGGAGATCATCGAGAAATCCTTGTAGCGGACCGTCAGGCTGATCGTGCGGCCCGCGTACCCGTCGGCTCGCAGCCTTCGGCCCACCCGCTCGCAGAGCCGCAGCAGCGTGCCCAGGATTTCCTCGTTGTCCTCAGTGTCGCGGGGCAGGGTATACGCATGCCCCATCGACTTGACGTCTGCCTCCTCGTTGAACATCCCAACCGGGCGCTCATCCACGCCTTGCCCCATGCGCTTGAGGGACGCGCCGATGAGGCCGAACCGCGCCGTGAGCATCGAGGCAGGCGCGCGTCCCAAATCCGCGCAGGTGACGATCCCCAGGTCGTTGAGGTGCGCCTTCAGGTGCTCGCCCACCCCGCAGAGAGTCTCGACGGGGAGGCGCGCCAGCAGCGCTGTGAGATGAGCGTCTGTGATGCGGATGAGCCCGTCGGGTTTCTGCAAATCCGAGGCCAGCTTCGCCAGCAGCTTGTTCGGAGCGATCCCGATGGAGCAGGTCAGGCCGTGCGCCTCGCGAATGCGCTGTTTGATCAACCGGGCGAGGTCTTCCGGAGTCGCCGCAAAGAGCCGCCAGGTGCCCGTCACGTCCAGGAAGGCTTCGTCGATGGAGAAGACCTCGACCTGCGGCGTGAACTCCACGCAGATCGCGAAGATACGCCGTGCTGCATCAACGTATTTCTCTGGATTGCCGCCGACCAAGATGACGTGGGGGTACAGCTGCCTGGCTTCGAAGACGGACATGCCGTTGGTGATGCCCAACGCCTTGGCCTCATACGAACAGGCCGCCACTACCGTGCGGCTCTTGGGATTGCCGCAAACGATGATCGGTTTGCCTCGCAGGTGGGGATTGTCGCGTTGCTCAACCGAGGCGAAGAACGCGTTCATGTCCACGTGAACGATCACCCGCTCGCTCATCCCGGTACCTCATTCGCAGCCGTTGCCCTCAACCGAGGTGCTCATCAAGAGGACTATAGTAGACAGAAGTCTACGTTGTCAAGGACTGGAGGCGTGGGGTTGAAGAAAGATTCTGATTGACGAAACGGGAAAAGATTGATATACTACCGCAGTCTGTGTCAGCTTTCACTTGGTCAGGGAACCCGCCGTGGAGCTGGAAGAGGCTTCGCGGTGTTTTTGTTATGTACGCGAACCCGATGGCCAAAGAAGAAGCGGTCGGTGTTGAAGGCAAAGTGATCGAGCGGATGCGCAACTCCAGATTTCGGGTTGAGCTGGAGGGCGGCCACATGATCCTGGCGTATGTCGCCGGGAAGATCCGCCATCAATCAAGCCGTATTCTCGAAGGGGATATGGTGGGGGTGTTGCTCTCCCCCTACGATCTGACGCAGGGTCGGATCGTCTATCGGCTCAAACGGTAACGCAGAGAAGGAGGTGAGGAGATATGGCACGTGGAATCGTGAAGTGGTTCAGCGATCAGAAGGGGTACGGGTTCATCACCCCTGACGATGGCTCGAAGGACGTATTCGTCCACCACTCGGCCATCCAGGGCGACGGGTTCAAGTCGCTTCGGGAGGGCCAGGCGGTGGAGTTCGAGGTGACCAGCGGCCCGAAAGGCCCGCAGGCCTCGAACGTCATCAAGGGGGCGTAATCCCGCCTTGTTCAACCGAACATCTCGTGAACTTGTTCCCGGGAAGATCGTCACAGGCTTCCCGTGCGGTGAGGGTATCCGCCCTCGAGGCGAGGTACCGGGGTTTCGCAGGTACGTAGATGGGTACGTGGCGCTGGCTCACGCAGGCGCCATGGTCGGTTGTACGTGAATGCCGCGTTCTTCCCTCAGATGTCTCCCATCTCCCTTCGCAATATTGCGATCATCGCCCATGTCGACCACGGCAAGACGACGCTGGTCGACGCGATGCTGCGCTACACCCACGCGGTGCGCGAGCAGGCGATTCCGGCCGGCGCGTTGATCATGGACTCCATGGACCTGGAGCGCGAGAAAGGCATTACGATCCGGGCGAAGAACTGCAGCTTGCGCTATCGGGACTCCAAGATCAATCTCGTGGATACGCCGGGCCACGCGGACTTCGGCGGGGAGGTGGAGCGCACGCTGCGCATGGTGGACGGGGCCTTGCTGCTGGTGGACGCCGGCGAAGGCCCGATGCCGCAGACCAAATTCGTCCTGCGCAAGGCGATCGGCCTGGGGCTGCCGGCGATCGTCGTGGTGAATAAGATCGATCGCGCCGACGCGCAGGTGGACGACGTCGTCAACCGCACGTTTGATCTGTTCGTCGAGCTCAACGCCTCCTCGGCCCAACTGGATTTTCCTATCGTCTACACCTCCGCCACGCAGGGCATCGCGACACTCGACCTGAGCCGGCCCGGGGTGGACGTGGCCCCGCTGTTTGAGACGATCCTCGCGCGCATCCCCCCGCCGACGGTGTTGCCGGATGCGCCGCTCCAGCTGCTCGTCCTGGCGCTGGCCTACGATCCGTTTAAAGGCAAGATGGGCATCGGAAAAATCCACGCCGGCTCGCTCACGCGGCAGCAACCGATCCTGCGCCTGACGGCCGACGGCCGGCAGCAGGCGGGGGTGGTGAGCGCGGTGCTGGCGTATCAGGGGTTGGAGCGCGTGGAGGTTGAGGAGGCCGGGTGCGGGGAGATCGTCGCGGTGGCCGGGTTTGACGACGTGGGCATCGGCGACACCCTCACCGATCCAGACCACCCCCATGCCCTGCCGTCGGTGGTCATTGAAGAGCCGACGCTGCGCATGACCTTCGCCGTCAACAAGAGCCCCTTGGCGGGCCGCGAAGGCAAATATGTGACGTCGCGGATGTTGCGCGAGCGGCTCATGGCTGAGCTGGAGATCAACGTGGCCCTGCGCGTCGCCGAGACCGACAGCGCCGACACGTTTCTCGTCTCGGGGCGGGGCGAGCTGCATCTGGCGATTCTCATTGAGACGATGCGCCGCGAGGGCTATGAGCTGGAGGTCTCGCAGCCGGAGGTGGTCTACAAGGAGATTGAGGGCCAGCGCTGCGAGCCCTACGAGATGCTCTCCCTCGATGTGCCGTCGGAGTATCAAGGCACGATCATCGAGGAGCTGGGCCGCCGCCGCGCCGAGCTCCAGGACATGATGCCGAGTCCGACGGGCGAGCTGCACGCGGACTATCTCATCACCACGCGGGGGCTGCTGGGCTTGAAGAGCCTCCTCTTGAAGAAAACGCGAGGGACCGCCATCGTCCATCATGTGTTTGACGCCTACCAGCCGCTGGTCGACAACCTGCCGGCTCAGGAGCCGCACGGATCGCTGGTCGCGACCGAGGGCGGGGTCAGCAGCGCCTATGCGATCACCACCGCGCAAGAGCGGGGGGAGCTGTTCATCGGGCCGGGCGTGGCGGTCTATGAAGGGATGGTGGTCGGCCAGGCCGCCCGGGACCGGGATATCGAGCTGAACATCTGCAGGCAGAAGAAGCTGACCAACGTGCGCTCCGAGACGGGCGAGACGACGATCGTGTTGGTGCCGCCTCGAGAGATGACTCTCGAGTTGGCCCTGGAGTATCTCGGAGCGGATGAGCTCCTTGAAGTCACCCCGCAGTCCCTGCGCATCCGCAAGCGCATTGCGGATGCGAAGCTGCGCCTGCGAGCCAAGCGCGCGACCTCATGATGCCCCACGCGTCTGCCCATCCTGCCCCATCAGGAGAACGGCCGGAACAGGGCGGTGCGCCACACGACGACCGCCGCGTAGCGACATTCGAGGCGTTTCGCCTGCATCCTGATTTGCTCAAAGGGATCCACGATCTGGGCTTCATCCGGCCCACACCCATCCAGGCGCAAGCGATTCCCGCGATCCTCTCGGGCCGCGATGTCATCGGGTGCGCGCAAACCGGCACGGGGAAAACCGCGGCGTTCGTCCTGCCCATTCTCCACCGGTTGCTCCAGGGCAAAAGCGGCGCGCACCTGCGGACGCTCATCCTCGCACCCACGCGGGAGCTGGCGTTGCAGTCGATGGAGCACCTGCGGGCCCTCTCGCGCTATGTGCACCTCAAGGGGGCCGCGATTTTCGGCGGGGTGCCGATGGAGCCGCAGATCAGCGCGCTGGCGCGAGGGCTGGATATCATCTCGGCCACGCCCGGTCGATTGCTGGATCACATCTACTCCGGCCGGATCGATTTCGGGAGCTTGGAAGTCCTGGTCCTGGACGAAGTCGACCGCATGCTCGACATGGGATTTCTGCCGGACATCAAAAAAATCATCCGCCTCCTGCCCCCCGAGCGGCAGAACCTCGCGTTCTCCGCCACCCTGCCGGCGGAGATCGTCGCGCTCGTCCATGAGATCCTGCGCAACCCCGTGACGATCCAAATCGGCCAGCGGTCGTCCTCCCCCGTGGGGATTCGACACGCCGTGTATCCCGTGCCGCGCCATCTGAAAACGGACCTGCTCCTTGAGCTGCTGCGAGGCCAGGGGATGACGTCGGTGCTCGTCTTTACCCGCACGAAGCATTACGCGGACCGCCTCTCGCAGAAGCTGGAACGCGCCGGCATCAGGGTGTCTGTCCTCCACGGGGACCGCAGCCAGAGCCAGCGGTTGCGAGCCCTCGAGCAGTTCCGCCGAGGGCGAAGTCAGGTGATGGTGGCCACGGATGTGGCGGCGCGCGGGATCGACATCGAGGATATCAGCCACGTCATTAACTTCGACATTCCCGAGACGCCGGAGAATTACGTCCATCGCATCGGCCGCACCGCCCGCGCCGAGGCCACCGGCGATGCGTTCAGCCTGGTCGACCGGAGCGAAGAGCCCTTGATCAGCGCCATTGAACGGTTGCTGAACCGCACGCTACCCCGCGTGACCCTGCCGCATTTCGACTACAAGCGGCCCGCGCCCAACCGGCCGCACGAGGACTTCAGGCACCGCGACCGCGGCCGTCGCCACCCCCCGGCCCATCCTGCGCCGCACCACCGCAAGCCCTCCTCGTAGCGACCTCTCTGCCCGCGGGAACACGCACGGGCGTATGGGATTTTGCTACACTATACGCATGCAATTTTCTCGTCGGATGCTCTTGGTCACCGTCGCGTTCCTCGCGCTGGGGCTCTGGGGCGTGTGGTTCCTGATCGGGACGACCGAGGGCGCTCGCCGGTTGGTGCCGGTGGTCCTGCGCAGCCTCCTGCCCGCGAAGACGCTGCGCCTCGGAGGAATCGACGGCACGCTGCTCCGCGGCCTGCGCCTGTCGCAGGTGTCGGTGGCGGATCTTCCAGGTTGGTGGGGACGCAGCCGCCTCGTCATGGACGAGGTGACGATCGCTCCCCTCCCGCAGCTTCTCGCTCGATCGGCAGGAGTCCGTGTGCGCGGGATCGAGTGGTTCGCCGCACCGTTTGCGGCGCATGCGACGGCGGCGAGCCTGGAGGGCGTCTTGGCCGGGCGGTGGACGGTACGCGAGGCGCAGATCCGCGACGTGGCATGGTGGGATACCACCAGTCTCTTGGACGTTCAGCGGGTGGATGCCCTCTGGCCGCTGCGATTGGACCATCTTGAGTTGGTCGAGAACGCGAGGCTCCGCTTGCCGTTCTCTGAACCGATCGTCCTCAACGGCGCCGTACGGGGCGGTCGGTTCGATCTGACGCTCTACGCGAACACCCTGGACGTGCATGAGGTGGTGGCCGTGGCGACGAAGGCCCCCGCGTGGCAGGCGGTGACGGGCACGTTGAGCGATGTCCGGATCGGCATCGCCGGGCCGCTGCGCGAGTTGCAGTGGAGCGGGTCCTTTCGTGCCACCACGCTCTCCCGCAGCGGCTTCACCCTCACCGACTGCCCGGGAACCTTTTCACTGACCATGCGCGGGCTGCCCAGGACGTTGATCACGGAGGGCGAGGTGGCCTGCGAAGCGGGCACGGTGAATGCGCGGCAAACCGTGGCCTCGTTGCTGCCGAGCACCGTGAGATTCGTCACGCAGCCGCCGGGTGTGGCCTTCGACGTGCAGGCGACCTCGTCGATCGGCGGCACCGCGATCCGCATCGCCCTGCGCGGGACGGCCGATCACCTTGATCTTCGGCTGACGTCAACCCCGCCGTTGCCCCAGGGCGTGCTGCTGGCCATGCTGGTGACCGGCAAGCCCTGGAGGGGCACCACCGACGCCTTGACCCACGGCGTCCTCTCCTCGGATCTGGCGCTCGATTTTCTCGATTATTTCGTCTTGGGCGGCCTGGGGAGCACGATCGCCAACCGGTTCGGCATCAGCGGCCTGTCGCTGCGCCATCAGCCTGGGACGAACCTCGTCGGTGTGGAGACGACGCTCGTGGAGAAAGTCTCCGTCGGCGTGGAGGTGGACCCCGCCACGCTGACCAGCGCCCAACCGCCCGCGGCACCGGATGACACGACGGCCGACGAGCACCGCGCGCCCATCCCCTATAAAGTCGGGGCGGAGTACAAACTGAATGAGACGACGTCTCTGAAAATCGAGGGCGAACGGACGGTGCTAGACGCCCAGGCGTCGGCCCAGACCTCCACGATGACGGAGACGTCCTCGACGCCTCAAACCGACGACAAGGTCCTGTTCAAATTCAAGAAACAATTCTGATGGAACCGCCGATTGCGTATTTTTCGATGGAGATCGCGTTGCAGAATGACATCCCAACCTACAGCGGAGGGCTGGGGGTGCTGGCCGGGGATACGATCCGCGCCGCGGCGGATTTGCGCATCCCCATGATGGCGGTCAGCCTCCTCTATCGCAAAGGGCACTTTATCCAGCGGCTCGACGAAGAGGGGCGGCAAACGGAATCGCCGGTCTCCTGGAACGTCGAGGCGTCTGTCACGGAGCTCGCACCCCGCGTGCCGGTGACGATCGAAGGCCGCCAGGTGCAGGTGCGCGGGTGGCAGTACGAGGTGCGCGGTCTTGACGGGTTCGTCGTCCCGGTGTATCTGCTCGACACTGATCTGGAGGAGAACGTCCCGGAGGATCGGACGCTGACCCACCAGCTCTACGGCGGCGACGGGCGCTATCGGCTCTGCCAGGAGATCCTGCTGGGTATCGGCGGCCTTCGCTTGTTGCGGGCGCTCGGTGTCGAGCAGATCCGGCGCTTCCACCTGAACGAGGGCCACGCCAGCCTCCTGACACTGGAGCTGCTCGCGGAGCGGCTTCGCTGGGACAAGCGGGAACAGGTGACCCAGGAGGATCTGGAAGCCGTGCGGGCCCAATGCGTGTTTACGACCCACACGCCGGTTCCGGCCGGGCACGATCAGTTCCCGATGGATCTCGTCGAGCGGGTGCTGGGGACGCGCCGCGAGTTTGCCGCCTTTCCGGACATCTTCTGTTGTGACGGGAAGCTCAACATGACCTTCCTGGCGCTCAACCTCAGCCACTACGTCAACGGGGTGGCCAAGAAGCACGGGGCAATCTCCCGCGAGATGTTCCCGCGCTACGACATCCGGCACATCACCAACGGCGTGCATGTCACCACCTGGGTCGCGCCGTCGTTCCAGAAAATCTTCGACCGCTCCATGCCTGGGTGGCGCGAGGACAACTTCAACCTGCGCTACGCGGTGAACCTGCCGCGCTTCGAGGTATGGGAGGCGCACCTCCAGGCCAAGCAGGCGCTGCTCGAGCGCATCCAGCGTGACACCGGTCTGGCGATGGACGAAAGCGTCCTGACCCTCGGATTTGCCCGGCGGGCGACCGCGTACAAGCGCGCGGATTTGCTTTTTTCCGATCCCGCACGGCTCAAGAAGCTCGCGGCGAAAACCGGCCGGCTGCAGCTCGTCTACGCCGGCAAAGCCCACCCGCACGATGAAACCGGCAAGCAGATGATTCAGCGGATTTTCAAAGCCAAAGCCGAGCTGGCCCCTCAGATCCAGGTGGCGTATCTGGCCAACTACGATCTTGAGCTGGCCAAGCTGATGGTCGCCGGGGTCGATGTGTGGCTGAATACCCCGCAGCCGCCGCTCGAGGCCTCGGGGACCAGCGGCATGAAAGCCGCCATCAACGGCGTGCCGTCCTTCAGCGTCTTGGATGGGTGGTGGATCGAAGGCTATCTCGAGGGCGTGACCGGTTGGGCCTTCGGAGGAGGCGGCAACGGGAATCCCAACGATGAGGAGCAGGCCGCGCAGGATGCGACGTCGCTCTACGACAAGCTGGAGGGCCATGTCATCCCGTTGTTCCAGAACAGCCGTGAGCGGTTCATCGACGTCATGCGACAGGCCATCGCCCTCAACGGCTCGTTCTTCAACACCCAGCGCATGATCCGCCAGTACGTGGTGAACGCGTATTTCTGATCCCTTCATGGCGGCCGCTTCCCTCCGCTACGAGTTCGACGGGCTGAACCGGCTCGTCATCCGCGATCCCAGCGATCTCCTGCAACCCCGTCAGGTACTCGACGGCGAGCTGATCGTCGATCGTGACAACCGACTGCGGTATCGCCTTCGCCATACCTCGGGCAAGGCAGCCAGCGACGGGCGCGACATCCTCTTGGACGGGACCTGGAAGCTCTCGCCGGCCCATCGCCTCGGCGTGGTCCTCCATCCCCAGGCGGAGGGCGCGCGACAGGCGGTGTTCCTCAACGCCACGATCGTCGATGTGAAGGACGATGCGCTCATCGTCTCGCTGTGGCGGCGCAGCGACGGAGGGGTGCGCACGTCACAGACGCTCTCGCTTTCCGGCCGATGGCAGGCGGATGCGCGCAATCGCTTGACGTTCCTGGTCGCCAAGTCCGACGGCGCTGAGGATCGCCTCGTCTTCGACGGTGCGTGGAGCGTCGATCGGCGGCACCAGCTCCTCTATCGCTACGAACAACCACAGGTGGGGCGTCAACCGAGCGCCATCCACACCCTTCGCTTCTCCGGGATGTGGGATCTCCGGCCGGAGGCGCGTCTTGTGTATCGCTTGGACGTCGAGAGCCGCTCGGCGTTCGAGTTTCAGACCTCCTTGCAGAGCGCGTCCCTCAACGCCCGAGAAGGGAAGATTGCCTACCAAGTCGGGATCCGTCTCTCCGGTGGCCGGCTGGTCAGGCAGCGGGTGACGTTGTTCGGCGCGTGGAAGCTCAATCGGGATTTGTCGGTGTCATTCGAGATGCCGTATACTGATGGGCGGCTCCGGGCGCTGACGTGTAAGGGAACGTACATCTGGTCGACGCGCCACGCGGTGTCCGTACAGTTGATGAGCCGGCGGGGGGAGCCGCTCGGAATGGCGGTGACATTCAGCCGATCGTTCCTGGACGATGCGCAGCTCTTCCTTCGCTTGCAACGACTCGGGGGGGACACCGAAGTCTTGGGCGGGGTCCAGGGACGTTTCTGATGCGGTCCCCCCGATGGTGGGCCAGCCTGATCGCAGCGGGAGGGCTCCTCGTGCTGAGTGGGGCGCGGACACACGATGAGAAGATCCCCATCGTCGACGCTCAAACCGGAAAGGTCATCCTCATGGAAAAGGTGAGCAAACCCGACGAGGAGTGGAAGGCCCAGCTGACGCCGGAGCAATACCGCGTGACGCGCCGGAAAGGCACCGAACGGGCGTTTGCCGGCTCGTACTGGAATCATCATGACGCCGGGGTGTATCGGTGCGTGGGCTGCGGGATCGACCTGTATCGTTCCGAGGCCAAGTTCGACTCCGGCACCGGATGGCCGAGTTTCTTTGTGCCGGTCGATGAGCGCAACGTTCACTATGCCTCCGACGCCACCCTCTTTATGCGTCGAACCGAAGTGCTCTGCGCGCGCTGCGACGCGCATCTCGGGCACGTGTTCGACGACGGCCCGCAGCCGACGGGCAAGCGCCACTGCATCAACTCCGCGGCGCTGACGTTTCATGCGGCGGAGCAGCCATAGCGCGCCGGTGATGTGGGGGCGACGACTGACGCGACGCGTCTTGTTGCGACGCGGGTTCACGTGGGGGGCGCTGCTGTCACTCGGGGTGCTATGGATGAAGATCAAGGGAGGCGCCGCGCTTTCGAACTTGGCGGAGGCCGCGCCCACAGCCTTGCCGACCCGTCCGTTGGGAACCACCGGATTGCATCCCACGATCATCGGCCTGGGCGGAGAGGGGATCCTGCGGACCACCGGTCGCATGAAGCACGCGATCCCCGTCATCCGTCGAGCCCTCGAATCGGGCATCACCTACTTTGATACGGCTCCAGCCTACCAACAGAGCCAGGATTACCTTGGGGAAGCCCTAGGCGGGGATCAGGGTGATCGTCCCAAGATCGTTCTGGCCTCCAAGACGCACGATCGTACCCGTGACGGATCGCTTCACCTGCTTGAGGATAGCCTGAAACGCCTTCGCACAGACCATCTCGATGTCTGGCAACTGCACGACCTCAGGAGCCTTGAGGACCTCGACCAGATCTTTGCTCACGATGGAGCCATCCACGCCGTTGAGGAAGCCAAGGCGCAAGGCCTCATCCGCTTCGTGGGGATGACAGGGCATTATGATCCCGCCGTGCTTGTCGAAGGCCTCCGGAGGTATCCTTTCGATACCGTGATGTGTTCGCTCAACGTGGCTGATCGTCATCGCCGGCCCTTTCAAACCTCGCTCGTTCCTGAAGCGCACCAACGCGGGACGGGGCTCATCGCCATGAAGGTCCTCGCGCAAGGGCTGCTGCCGCAATTCGCCCATCCCTCGGTGACAACGGCCAAGGCCGTCCACTATGTCTTGAGCCTTCCAATCAGCACCCTCATCATCGGATGTCGTACGCCGCAGGAGGTCGAGGAGGACGTGCGCATCGGCACCGCGTTTGCGCCGCTGTCACCTGACGAGATGACCCAATTGGAAGAGGCCGTCAAGCCGGTCGCTCGGCAGCTCTCCAGCTTCAAGCGGGGATAGACCTCCGGGATGGACGTCTCCGAGCAAGGCGCGCATCGTCGCGCGACGGCAGCCGCCTACGACGCGGTGGCGTCGCACTACGAGACGCGGTGGGCGCGCTATCTTTCGGAGACGGTGGAACGGGTGCTGCGCGTGATCGACGGCCCACCAGAGATGGGCGTGGTCGATGTCTCCTGCGGCACGGGGCGCTTGCTTGAGCACGTGGTGCGGCGATTTCCTCGGGCGCGCGTGGTAGGGATCGACGCGTCGCAGGGGATGCTCAGGCAGGCCGTGGCGAAGCGTCTCCCGCCTACCGTCCAATGCATTCAGGGAGTCGCCGAGGCGATGCCGGTTCGTTCCGGACGCTTCGACCACGTCGTTTCCACCAATGCGTTCCATCATTTCCTCCGGCCTGCTCGCGTGATCGAAGAGTGCCGACGGGCGTTGAAACCGTCGGGGCAGCTGGTCATCCTGGACTGGTGCCGGGAGTCCTGGCTGTGCCGGCTCATTGACTGGTGGTTGCGCCTCGTCGATCGCGCGCACGTGCGGATGTACACCCGTCGTGAGCTCGCCGCCCTCCTGACCCAGGAAGGCTTCGCTACACAGCGCTCCCAGCGCTTCCGGGTGTCGTGGGTGTTTGGCCTGAAGCTCTGGGACATGATGCTGGTGGCGGCGACCCGAAACCCATGAGACCAACGCATCGATCCATCACCACCGGGTTGGGATGGGTGGTGGTCGGTGTTGGGTTGGTGTGGTGTTGGTGGCAGATCAGGTGGTTGGGGGACGTCCGGCTTCGGCTTCCAGCGTTCTACGCGTGGTATGCGGGGGCCTTCGGATGGTACCTCGCGGGTCTGTGGCTGGTGCGCCGACTCGAAGGCCGCCTGTCCGCTCGGTGGACGGCCGCGGCGCTGGGTGTGGTGATCGTCGCGGCTTCGGCGGCCAGAGGCGTGCTGTTGCCGACGACGCCGACACTGTCGAATGACATCTATCGGTATCAGTGGGATGGGCGCGTGCAGCGCCACGGCTTTGATCCATACGCCTCTGCGCCCAACGATCCCCGATTAGCTTTCCTCCAGGACGAACAGTTCCCCCACATCAATTTTCCGCATCTGCGGACGGTCTACCCGCCGATGACGCAACTGGCGTTTCGGCTCGGCGCCTTCCTCGGGGGCTCGCTGACTGCGCACAAGCTCGTGTTTGTCGGCGCTGAGCTGCTCCTCATCGGGGCGCTGCTGTTCATCCTGTGGCGACGGCGGCAGTCGCCCTTGTGGGTGGCGGCCTATGCGTGGCATCCGCTGGTGATTCTGGAAATTTCCGGCTCCGGCCATAACGACGCCCTGGGGATCGCCATGTTGTGGCTGGGCCTTGCCGCGTGGGAGGCGAGGTGGTGGCTCGGCGCGAGTACAGGGTTCGCCGCCTCCTGCTTATCGAAGTTCGTCTCGCTGCTGCTGATCCCGTGGTGGTGGATGCAGCGGAAACCTCGTCGGTGGCTGTTCGTCTTCCTCGCCCTGGCTGGCTTGCCGATGCTCATGCATCCGACCATCCTCTCCGCGTTGGTGGAGAGCTTCACCGCGATGACCACGAGGGGCGCATCCAACGCGTCGCTCTACGTCGTGTTGGCGTGGGTGATACGCCGTGCCGATGTGGCGTTCCTGGCGGCGCTACTGCTCGGCGGGGCGTTCGCGATCTGGTGGGCTCGCCGGCAACCCGACGTGATCTCCTATCTCGTGGGTGTCATGGCGGCGGCCGCACTCCTGAGCCCTGCGCTGCATCCCTGGTATGTGGTGTGGCTGGTCCCGTGTTTCTGTTTCGATCGCAGTCAGTCGCTGATGGCGCTGAGCGGATTGGTCGCGCTGGCGTACGCCGTGTGGCCGGGCTACCTGTTGGAAGGACGCTGGGAACTTCCGGTGTGGGCGAGTGTTGTGGAGTATGTGCCGGTCGCTGTGCTTGGTCTCTGGGAGGTCTCGCGATGCAGGTGGGGGTTGTCATCCCGGCTCGTAACGAAGCCGACGTACTCGGTCGCGTCTTAGCGGACATTCCGAGGGCGCTCGTGCACGAGATCATCGTCGTGGACAACGGCTCAACCGATGCCACCGCCTCGATCGCGTTGCGCGCCGGGGCGCGGGTGGTTGCCGAACCGGTTCCAGGGTATGGCCGTGCGTGCTTGAAGGGGATCGTCGCACTCAGCCCGTCGGTCGAGACCGTGGTCTTCATGGACGCGGATTACTCGGACTATCCGGAGGATCTTCCGAAGTTACTTGCTCCTATTGAGCAGGATCGTGCGGATCTCGTCATCGGCTCGCGCGTCGCGCACGCCCAGCCAGGCAGCCTCACTGTGCAGCAACGCCTTGGCAATCGGCTGGCGTGCCGGTTGATGCGATGGCTTTTTGGGGTACGGTATACCGACCTGGGGCCGTTCCGCGCGATCAGACGAGAGGCGCTGGAACGGCTGCAGATGAGGGATCCAGGGTGTGGGTGGACGGTGGAGATGCAAGCCAAGGCGGCGCGGCTCCGACTGCGCATCGAGGAGGTGCCGGTGCGGTATCGGCCTCGGATCGGCCGCTCAAAAATTTCCGGCACGCTGAGCGGGACGGTGCGCGCCGGGATCGCGATTCTCACGACGATTGCTCGCACCGCGCTGACCTCACCATGCGCCGACTCCTGATTTTTCTGAAAGATCCTGTGCCCGGACAGGTGAAGACGCGCCTGGCGAAGGCGGTTGGCTCGCAAGCTGCCTGCGACATCTACCGCGCCTGTGTGGAGCTGACGCTTGAGCGCATGATGAGGTTTCGCCAGGAGGCGGTGCTGTGCGTCGACCCGCCCGAGGCGCTGCTGCGCACTCGCGCATGGGTGGGAGCGGACTGGCGGCTTCAGCCGCAGCGCGGACTGGCATTGGGGGAGCGGCTGGCGGACGCCACCGCCGTCGCGTGTTCCGATGGCGCATCTCAGGTCGTGGTCATCGGGACCGACTCGCCCTGGTTGACCGGCGACGACGTGGCAGCGGCCTTCGAGGCCTTGCGGTATCACCACATCGTCCTCGGGCCGGCTCAGGACGGCGGGTACTACCTGATCGGTCTGACGCGTCCGCAGCCGGCGTTGTTCGAGGGCATCGCCTGGAGTTCCCCCTCGGTGTATGCGCAGACGCGTGTGCGCGCCGCCCAACTGGGACTGACGACCCACTCGCTTCGAGAAGGCTACGATGTGGATCGCCTCGAGGATGTGCAGCGATGGCTCAAGGAGGTGCAGCATGCCTGAACTTAATCATCCCACCCCCTCTCTGAAGCTGCCAGCGGCAGCTCGTTTGCCTTCGGCAAACGGGCCCTCTGGGTCTGCAGAGAGGGGGTGGGATCACCAGACCATCCTGCATACGCCGTCACTGACGTTCATGCCCCGCGAGTCGTGGACCCTGGTAGTCGACGGCGAGGCGCCGAATTGGGTCTCGGCAGATGAGCGAGGAGCGGGGCTGCTCCAGCACCTCAGCGGCACCCCGTCGGCATTCTCGCAGTTGGTGAGCCGCTACGCCTCCCAGTACGGCTTGGAGACCGGCAGGGCGTGGGTCCATGTGCACGCGTTCGTGAGCGAGGCGATCCGGCACGGGATCGTCAGTCCCGCGCCGAGTGAACGTCCGCCGTACCTCGGGCGGGCCGCGCATCTGACCCTCTCGCGGTTGCGCGAAGCGTGGCTGCACACCAACAACTCCTGCAACCTCGCGTGCCGGCACTGCCTCGTGAGCTCCTCGCCGCGCGGCGAGCAGGGGCTTCCGACCGACGTCTGGCGTGACCTGATCGGCCAGATCGCCGCACTGGGGGTTGACCGGTTCTACATCACGGGCGGCGAGCCGTTCGTCCGAACGGATCTGCCGGAGCTGGTCCGGTTGATCGCCGACATCCATGACGTCGAGCTCATCATCTTGACTAACGCGACCCTCGTGACATCCAATCCTCACCTGCTGGATGCGCTGGACCGCAAGCTCGTGAAGTTTCAGGTCAGCATCGACGGCTCCACCCCGCAGATCAACGATCCGATCCGCGGCTCCGGCAGTTGGCAGGCGGCCGTAGACGGCATGCGCACGTTGGCTCGACACGGCTTTGAGGTCACGCTCACCACTGTGGTGACCAGCAGCAACCTGGACGATCTGCCCAACGTCACGCGGCTGGCTGCCTCGTGCGGGGTCCGGTCACAGCATCTGATGTGGATGCACAAGCGAGGACGGATCATTGAGTACAGCACTAAGCCCCAAGCAACAAGCACCAAGTCGAGCGTATTCCCGGGAACGGAGGAGCTGGTTGAGGCGGTGCGCGCCGTCAAGCGGGAAGCCGACGCCCGCGGGGTTGCCCTGGACAACGCCGCCTCATTCGAGCTGCGCGCCAACGCCCCACCCCACACCAAGTTTGATTTGGGGAATGCGGGGTGGCAGAGTCTGTGCGTGTACGCAGACGGGCAGGTCTATCCCTCAGCAGCCTTCGCCAACCACAAGCCGCTCTGGTGCGGCGACGCGACCAACGGCATGACGCTCGAACAGATCTGGCACAACAGCCCGGTGTTGCAACAGATCCGCGAGGCCAGCGTGATCAGGAAAGCGCAGGCCTCAGGGGATTGCCTGCGGTATCTGACCGGTGGCGGGGATGTGGAGCACAGCTACTTTTTTTCGGGCAAGTTTCTCGGCGATGATCCGTACTATCCACTCTACCAGGCGATGCTGCTGGATGCGATGGATGCGTTGACGTCGAGAAAGGCCGCGCTGGTCAATCGAAGGTCCGGCTACGATGCGCCGCGAATCTACCACGCGATGGGCGACGGGGCGGTGGTGTGCGGGACGACCGAGGTCGGAGCCGAAGACGTCGAAGTCGCGTTTCTCCATTCCAACTGCGTGCTCTCATTCGATGTGGAAAAGCCGCGCAAGCTCGTCCA
The DNA here is from genome assembly GCA_001804415.1 of Candidatus Aquivivens invisus. Taxonomy (GTDB): domain Bacteria; phylum Omnitrophota; class Gorgyraeia; order Aquiviventales; family Aquiviventaceae; genus Aquivivens; species Aquivivens invisus. The sequence continues at coordinate 182 of MHGA01000040.1, read as the reverse complement.
GCAGTTCTATGGTCAGGCGGCCGAGCAACCTCAAGCCGAGCTGTGCTGCCCCACGAAGTATGATCCCGAAGAGGTTGGACACATTCCGCAGGAGGTGTTGGACCGTTTCTACGGATGCGGCTCGCCGGTGAGGGCGGCTGCGCCGCAGTCCGGTGAGGTGTACGTCGACCTGGGCTCTGGGG
>MHGA01000039.1:4476-5092 GCA_001804415.1 Candidatus Aquivivens invisus | reverse complement strand
ACTCGAGGCGGCCAGCAGCAGGCTGGAGAACCACGCCGGCACGGTGCCCTCTCGGCCAAGATCAAACAGCCGCTCAAGCTGCCAACTGCGTTGCCCTACCACCAGGAATGCCAGATGTCCGCAGACCATCAGCCCGATCAACGCCAGCAGCGTTGCCAGCAACGTCCGGCGAGAATACCCCACGCCGACGTGACGGCTCGCTTCACTGCTCATGGTGCCACGTCCCGCCATTGACATCGTTGACCTCAGGTTCCTGCCTCATCAGTCACGTCCGTGGCGACTGCGCCGTGGGGCGAGGGTTGCGCGGTCCAGCCCGTGCGAAGGCGACGGGCGAGGCACGTCAGCAATGCGACGTACGGCTTGAGCAATCGGGCAGGCGCGGTGAACCGGCGGCCTTCGAATGCTGGCTCCCAGGTTCGCAGCCCGATCAACGGCCGCCGGATCAGGCCTCGCCAATGATGCGCAAGCGCGCGGGCATACGCGCCCTGCTGCTGATACAGGTGGGCCAACCCCAGATGCAACGTGGCGCGCTGCGCCGTCTTCATGGCGCGGGAAATCCCCAGGCGCCGACTGATTGGCGTGCGCGCAACGATCATGAAGCGTTCCCGGTAGTAGG
>MHGA01000039.1:2526-4433 GCA_001804415.1 Candidatus Aquivivens invisus | reverse complement strand
GGCCAGCTCTTCGGGCAGCCAGTCGAATCGAAACCGCTCAGCCAGCCGCAGCCACAGGTCGTAGTCCTGTGACACCGGCAGATCGGTCCCAATGCCGCCGATCTCGTCGAGGCAGCGCGTGCGGACCATCACGGTGAGGCAGGGCACGAAGTTCGTGCGGAACAACTCCTGGAAGGTGTGGGGATGGACCCTCCCGGGCCAGGAAGCCACTCGCGAGCCGTCTTGGATGACGGCGCATTGGCTATACAGAAAGCCCAACGAGGGATCCTGCCGCATGCGCTCGACCTGTTTCTTGAGCTTATCAGGTCTCCACAGGTCATCGTCGTCCAAGAAGGCGATGAACTCGCCGCGCGCCGCCCGGAGGGCTGCGGCGCGGGCTCGCGACGGGCCCGCATTCTGCTGGAACATGTACCGAATGCGCGGGTCACATCGCCGGTAGGCCTCGACGACCTGCTGGGTGCCATCCGTCGAGCCGTCGTCCATAATAATGAGCTCCCAGCGGGCATACATCTGGGCCTGGACGCTTTCGATCGCTTCTCTCAGGTAATGCGCCCGGTTATACGTCGGGGTGATGACGCTGACCAGCCCTGCCTGTTCCGGTGGGCTTCCGGAGTCGTTGGAGATGGCACATGGCCTCTCAAGATGTGCGGTGGGCATTGGCGTCAGGGAGTCATCACCCACCGGTGCTCCAGATGCAGCGTGCCTTGCTCATGGTGATCGGAGGCCACCTGAAAGTAGCGACCTTGACGCAGGGCGGCCAGCGGAATGGGATTGGACGCTTCGAAGACCTCCACCGTGACCTGGTAGACGTTGGGCAACAGATTCAGGGCCGGGTACTCCACGCTGACGGTGGCCTCCCCGGAGAACCCGTCAGGCAAAAGCGCCAATCCCCGGCTTGAGGTGGCGTGGCACAGCAGCCCATCAAGCCGCTCGATGCCGATGCGCAGGGTCGGCTGCCGGATCGGCCGGAAGGCGCACAGGGACACCTCGATGCGCAGCGGCTGTCCCGTGCGGGCCGTCTCGACCGGCTGGCCCAGCGCATCTCGCAGGAGGACCTGCCGGATCGCCAGCGTCCCGTCGGCGCTGGTGGAGGCGCCGTCCCTGGATGGCTGCGGGGCGCCGGAGATGACCTCGGTGCGGTAGCGCCTGATGATCTCGGCGGGCTCGCCTTCCGAGGCCACCCGCCCGTCTCGCAGCAATACCACCCGGTCGCACAGCTTCTGCACGGCATCGAGGTCGTGGGAGACGAAGATCATGGTCGTGCCCTGCGCCTTCAGTTCCGAAATCCGCCCGAAACACCGCTGCTCAAACGCCAGGTCCCCGACCGACAGCACCTCATCCAGGAGCAGCACCTCGGGTTGGACATGCGCCGCGATCGCGAAGCCCAGACGCACGACCATGCCGGAGGAGTAGCGTTTCACTGGAGTCTGGAGGAATGCATCCAGCTCTGAAAAGGCGACGATCCGGTCAAACAGCCCTCGGATGCGCCGACGCGCCAGCCCCAGCATCGTGCCCTGCAGGTAGATGTTCTCGGCGCCGGTCAGATCGGTATGGAACCCCCCTCCCAGCTCGATGAGGGCGGAGAGCCGCCCCCGGACACGAAGGCTGCCGCGCGTCTGGTGGGTGATGCGCGAGAGCAGCTTGAGGATGGTGCTCTTGCCCGCGCCGTTGGGCCCGATGATGCCCAGCGTTTCGCTTTTCCGGACGCTGAAACTCACATCCTGCAGCGCCCAGAACTCGTCCTCACGCGGCTCGTGACCATCTCGACCCGCCAGCCGCTTCAGCAGCGCCGGGATCGCGTCCCGCAGGCTGTCATGCGTGGAGCCGAGCTGGTAGCGTTTCCAGACGTGGTCGAACGCAATGGGGTTCATAGAGTTCATAGAGTTCAAGAGTTCAAATCAAATCCG
>MHGA01000039.1:0-2515 GCA_001804415.1 Candidatus Aquivivens invisus | reverse complement strand
TCGACGCGCTTGAAGTAGGCATACGACGCCATCCCGATGGCGAGCACCAGGGCTGTGGCGGTCAGCAACGGCTCAAGCGGTGGGGGCTGGCTGTGGAGCATCACGCGGCGGATCCCGTCGATCACCACCGCCATCGGGTTGAGCAGGTACCACCGTTGCAGCGAGGGCGGCACCATGGACGCGGAGTAGATGACCGGCGTCACGAACAACCCCAGTTGCACGAGCAGCGGCACGATGTACTTGATGTCGCGGTAGAAGACGTTGAGGGCGGAGGTCACGAGGCTTAAGGCTACGAGCAAGGCGACCTCGATGGCCAGCAGCCACGGCAGCCAGAGGATCTGCAGACTGAGAGGGATGCGGTAGATCGCCATGAGGGCGCCCACCAAGACTGAGGCGATGAGGAAATCCACCCCGCAGGCGAGCACGACCCCGATCGGGAACACCTCGCGGGGGAAATAGATCTTCTTGACCAGGTTCATGTTGGCGGCGATGGAGTTGACTGCGAGGCTCAGGCCCGTGGCGAACAGCGTCCAGGGCACCAGGCCCGTGTAGGAGAACAACGGATAGGGCGTCCCGTCGGAGCTGACCTTGCCGAACTTCGCAAAGATGAGGGTGAAGATCAGCATGAAGGCCAGCGGCTGCAGGATCGCCCACGCGACCCCGAGCACCGTCTGGCGGTAGCGGACCTTGATGTCCCGCACCACCAGGCTGACGAGCAAGTCGCGGTAGCGATACAACTCGCGAAGATGAGATAGCATCGTTAGTGCGTGGGCGCGTTGGCGCGTTGGCGCGTTCGAAGATATCGACTAAACGAAGTGACCATCCGCCGGACCTTCTCGGCCTGTTCATAGGCCGACGAAAATTGGTCATCCGTGATGTACCCTTGGTCGAGCGCAACGTAGAGGATGCTCTGGCCTTCTGAGGCAGAGCGGCGGGCATAGCCTAAGAATCGGACAAACTCAGGATTGGAACCGCTGTCAAACCCTTCGGCGATGTTGGTCATCACGGAAACGCTGGCTCGCTGCAGTTGGTCTACGAGGCCCCAGTCCTTTGCAAAGCGTCCGGTTTGCGTCAGGGCATAACTGGTCTTCGTCAGTTTCCGAGCTTCCTGCCATGCGTCAATGTCTTCAAACCGATGAACGCTCGCCATGACTGTCCTTTTTTCAACGCGCAAACGCGCTAACTCGCCAACCACTTACCAGATGCGGCACGAAGATGAGCAATCCGATGATGGCGGCTGAGGCGCTGGCGACGAGGACGAAGCCTGCGGCGAGGTCTTTGGTTTGCCGCGCCAGCGGATCGGGGCGAAGCCCCACGGCCAAATCGACCACTCGCTCGATGGCGGTGTTCATCAGCTCGGCCATGAGGACGAATCCGGCGGCCACCGCAATCCATGTCCACTCGCGCAGTGACAGCCGCACGAGGAACCCGCAGAGCGCAACCGTGAGGGCCGCGGCGACCTGGAAACGGAAATTCGGCTCGCCTTCCCACGCCTCCCGCAGGCCGCGGATCGCGCACCGGAATGAGCGGCCCAGCGCGTGTTCAGAGGTCACCGTGACAGGGACCTCCACCAGCACATCATGAGACGTGAGCGCCTCAACCCTCATGCGAGCCCACCATATGATGACAAGTCATTTCGCGTGTTCAATGCGCCAACCCGCCAGCCCCCGCGCGTCCGCCTGCCTATAGGGATATTGCTTTTGTATTGACATTAGATATATCCGTATGCTAGGCTCTGCACAGGGGTGAGCCGATGAGCAAGGTGATGATCTCGTTGCCCGACGCATTTCTCAGCGACGTGGACGCGCTGGCAAAGGCCGAGCGGCGCAGCCGCAGCGAGCTGGTCCGTGAAGCCATTCGGACATACATGACGACCACCGTGATCCATCGAACCACCAGTGATCGCAAGGCCATGCAGCAGGCCGCGAAGCGCATCTTGTCAACCCGCCTCCGGTTGCCCAAAGGCGAAACGGTCACTTCCCTCATCCGACGTATGCGTGAGGAACGATACGGCCCCGGATGGAAGACCTCGTGATCGATAGCTCGGTCATTGGCAAGTGGTTCTTCCTTCCCCGTGAGGCCTACGCGGAATCTGCGCAGCGGTTGTTGGACGATCACGTCCGCGGTCGTCGCCAGCTCCACATTCCGGTGTTGTGTGTGTACGAAGTCGGCAACGTCTTGCGGTATGCCGCGCCTGAACGCCTCAAGCAATCGGCCATCGCTCATCTCTCGGATTTGTTCAACGTCAAGCTCTCGATTCATCCCCCAACCCCGCCACAGGTCGTCCTGGCGTTTGAACTGGCGCGGGCGTTCAAGCTGTCGTTCTACGACGCGTCGTTCGTCGCGCTCGCTCAGGAGCTCGGTGCGCCGCTGGTGACTGCCGATGAACGTCTCTGCCGCCAAGTGGCCGCCCTGCCCTTTGTCTCGCCCCTCGCCTCCCTGCGTCTGTCCTGACCCCACCGCCACCCTCGCGCCCATCTAACCCCCCAACCCGCTAACCTGTTTCTTGTCACTT
>MHGA01000038.1 GCA_001804415.1 Candidatus Aquivivens invisus | reverse complement strand
CCGGACAACCTGAAGGCGATGGCGAAGGAGGAGGGGTTTGCGTTTGCGCTGTGTTACGACGAAACCCAGGAGACGGCGAAAGCGTATACGGCGGCGTGCACGCCTGATTTTTTCCTGTTCGATGCGGCTCGTCAGCTCGTCTATCGCGGACAGCTCGATGACAGCCGGCCGGGCAACGGCAAGCCGGTCACCGGACGCGATCTGCGCGCGGCCATTGAGGCGGTGCTCGCCGGAGGGGCCGTCAATCCGACGCAACAGCCCAGCGCCGGCTGCAATATTAAGTGGAAGCAGGGCAACGAACCCTCCTACTATCGGTAAAGACGCAGCGTGAGTGGCCAAGTGGCCAGGTGACTAAGTGGCAAACTTTTTCTTGGTCACTAGGCCCCTCAGCCACTTTGCCACTAACGTGGGATGTTTGATGTTATCGTAATTGGGGGCGGGATTATCGGGCTGGCGACGGGGCGAGCTCTCCTCAAACGCTCCCCGAAGACCCGGTTGCTCCTCCTCGAAAAAGAGCCGCAGCTCGCCACCCATCAAACCGGCCGCAACAGCGGGGTGGTCCATTCCGGCATCTATTACCGGCCGGGGTCCTTGAAAGCCCGCCTATGCGTCGAGGGGGGAGGGCGCCTGCTGCAGTTTTGCAAGGAGCGCGGGATTGCCACTCGGCGCGTGGGCAAGGTGATCGTGGCGGTCGAGGAGCGGGAGCTTTCGGCGCTCGCGACCCTGGAGGAGCGGGGGAGGGCCAACGGGGTTGCGGGGCTGACGCGCATCGGTCCGGATCGGCTGCGAGAGCTGGAACCCAACGCCAGGGGGATCGCCGCGCTCCATCTGCCGCATGTGGCCGTGGTCGATTTCGTCCAGATTGCCGGCGCGATGGCCCGGGACATCGAGCAGGCAGGCGGGGTCATTCAGACCTCGACCTGCGTCAGGCGGGTTGCGCGCGCCGACGGATGCTGGCGTCTTGACACCACCCGTCAGGACTGCGCCGGAGCGTTTCTGATCAACTGCGGGGGGTTGCACTCGGATCGGCTGGGACGCTTGGCGGGCGATGGCGTTTCCGTGCGCATCATCCCGTTTCGCGGCGAGTACTTCACCCTCCGGCCCGAGCGCTCGTCACTGGTCAGCGGCCTGATCTATCCCGTGCCCGACCCCGCGCTGCCGTTTCTCGGAGTCCACTTCACCAAAATGCTCGACGGCGAGGTGCACGTCGGGCCGAACGCGGTCTTGGCGACAGCCCGCGAGGGATACCGGCGGGGCGATGTGTCGCTGCGCGACTGCGCGGAGCTCCTCCTCTACCCAGGCTTCTGGAAGATGAGCGCACGCTTCTGGCGCCTCGGCCTGTCTGAGTGGATGCGCAGCGTGAACCCCCGCGCCTTTCTCCGCGCGGCCCAGCGGCTCGTGCCGTCGCTGCGGGCCGAGGATCTTTGCGAGAGCCCTTCGGGCGTGCGGGCCCAGGCGGTTGACCATCAGGGGACGCTGCTCGATGATTTCGCGGTTCACTCATCCCCGCACGCGCTTCACGTCTATAACGCCCCCTCGCCGGCCGCCACCGCAAGCCTGGCGATTGCCGACCAGTTGGTCAGCGAGCTCCCGGTGGGCGAACATCACGTTGCATTCGGCGGCTGATGGGGTATAGTCATTCGTCACAGGAGGCGAGGGGACACGTGAAACGCTATCTGTTGGGAGGCGCGTTGGTGGTGATCGGGGTGGCGGCCGGGTGGCTGATGGCGCGCTCGGGCGCTGCACGAAATACGACGTCCGCACAGTTGAGGCAGATCCTGAACGAGGTGAAGCGCATGCGGGTTGCTGTTGAACGAGCGCCTGCCGCGCCATCCGCAGCCCAAGCCGCCCCGTCGAGAGATCCGCAGGCTGTGTCGGTGTCCATCGAGGGCAGCCCGTCGATGGGCCGAGAGGATGCGCCGCTGACGCTGGTGGGATTCATGGACTACCAGTGCCCGTTCTGCGGGCGGTTCCACACGCAGGCCTTCGAGCAGCTCAAGACCAACTTCATTGACACCGGGCTGCTGCGGTATGTCAACCGGGACCTGCCGCTGCCCTTCCACGAGGACGCCGAGCAGGCCGCCCTGGCGGCCCGCTGCGCCGGCGATCAGGGACGGTACTGGGAGATGCGCGATGCGCTGATGCGTAACCCCGGCAGCCTGAGCGCCGAGGCCATGCGCTCGCACGCCACGGCCCTGTCGCTCGACGTCACGCGTTTCAAAGAGTGCTTGGACAACAAGCCGTACCTGGAGGCCATCTGGAAAGACGCCAGCGACGCGCAGGCGGCCGGCCTGATGGGCACGCCGTCCTTCGTGCTGGGCAAGGCGTCCGGCAATACGGTTGAGGGCATTGCGATCGTCGGCGCGCAGCCCTACCGGAACTTCGAGTCGAAGATCAAGGAGCTGTTAGCGAAGGACTAGCCCCTGCGCGGCCAATCGACGGCAGCCCTGATCGTGTGGATCGCCGCCTCGTCGGCGTGTGTCGCGCAATCCGCGGAGGATGAGGCCATGAGTCTTGCGGTGGCGAGTTCAGCCTTTCAATCCGAAGGCCCGATCCCTTCCGTCTATACGTGCGAGGGGAAGGATCTCTCGCCGCCGCTGTCGTGGACCGACCCGCCGGCCGGCACGAAGAGCTTCGCGCTCATCAGCGACGATCCGGATGCGCCGATGGGCACGTGGGTCCACTGGGTGCTGTACAATCTTCCTCCCGCCACGCGCCAGCTTGCCGAGGCGTTTCCCACCGACGCCAAGCTCCAGGACGGGGCGCGACAGGGCACGACGGACTTTGGACGCGTCGGCTACGGCGGGCCGTGCCCTCCCAGCGGCACGCACCGCTACTTCTTCAAGCTCTACGCGCTGGACGCGATGCTGGACCTGAAGCCCGGCGCCACCAAAGCGGACCTCGAAGCCGCGATGCAAGGCCACATCGTGGCCCGGGCCGAGCTGATGGGAACCTACAAACGTCAAGGACGTTAAGCCCGATGGATGAGGTGACAGGAATCCTGATTTTCACCGGGGCGTTGTTCGCGGGGTTGCTGGCCTTAAGCTGGGCCTGCGGCGACTTCGAGAAGCCTCGACGCTCCCCGTGACCGGCGCGACCGCTCCTCCGGAGTCTTCCCGCCTGAGCGTCGGTGAGCATCTCCAAGAGCTGCGTCATCGGCTTGCGGTGAGCCTGCTCGCCGTCGCGGCGGCCGCGGTGGTCAGCCTGGCGTTTGCCGATCGGCTACTCGCCTGGTTGAAGCGGCCCGCTGAACCGTATCTGACCCGCCTGGCGTTTTTCAGTCCCGCCGAAGGCTTGATGGCCTACCTGAAGGTGACGCTCATCGCGGGTCTCGCGCTGGCGATGCCGGTCGTGCTCTATCAGATGTGGGCGTTTGTCAGGCCGGCTCTGAGTTGGAAGGAACGCGCCTCCGGGATCGCGTTTGTGTGGTGGGGGAGCCTGCTCTTTGCGCTGGGCGGGGCGTTTGCCTACACGGTATGCCTGCCGCTGTTCCTGAAACTCCTGCTCACCGTCGGCGGCGGGGCGTTTGAGCCGGTGATCTCGGTCAACCACTACCTGTCATTCGTGACCGGGGTGATCGTGCTGTGCGGGATCACCTGCGAGCTGCCGCTGGTGGTGGTGATGCTGACGAGGCTCGGCGTGGTCTCACCCGCGTGGTTGCGCCGCATGCGCCCGCTGGCGTGGCTGACGATGCTCATCCTCGCCGCCGTCCTCACACCGACGACGGATGCGGTCAGCTTGATGTTCGTGGCGATTCCCATGGCCCTGCTCTATGAAGCGGGACTCGTCATCGCACGCTGGTTCTCGCGAGGGTGACGGCGAGTCCTCCCCAACAGGCCGCTGCGACCGCGCAGCCGATCCACCCTTCCCACGGCCGGCCGAGGACGAGGGACAGCGGGGCGAGCGTGGTCGTCAGAATCGCGACGGTTCCCAGCCCCCATTGCCACAAGCTTAATCCCCACGCCTCGCGGGCACCCGAGGCGGTCGCCACCGGCTTCCACCACCCCGGCGGACGGACCGCCTCGTAAAAGCGCGCGAGGGTTTCCCGGTCGACGGGGGCGGTCAGCAACGTGGCCGGCACCCAGCAGGCGGCTGTGCCGAGGACCATGAACAGCAGCTCGGTCAGGACGCCGTGCGGCAGGCCGAGCCAGGTCAGCGCGTGGGGACGGATGAGCAGCATCGGCACGCTCACCAGCATGGCGGTCATCTCGCTCCACGGGTTGATCCGCCACCAGAACCACCGCAGCAGATACACCGGGCCGATGCCGGCGCTGACGTTCAAGATCAACGTGAACGCCTGCCCGATGCTGTCGATGGACCACGCGACCCACACCGCCCCGAGGGCCAACCCAAACGGGATCAGACGCGAGACGGCGAGGTAGTGCCGCTCGCTGGCATTGCGATGCGCGAATCGCTTGTAGAAATCATTGACGAGATACGACGAGCCCCAGTTGAGGTGCGTGCTGACGGTGGACAAAAACGCGGCGAAGAACGACGCGAGCATGACGCCCTTCAACCCGGTAGGCAGCAGCATCGTGATCAGCCGGGGATACGCGCGCTCATGGTCGACGAGGGCCGTGCCGTCGGCCAGTTCCAGTTGGGCGTTCGGGATGAGGATGATCGAGGCCAGCGCCGTGAGGATCCACGGCCAGGAGCGCAGGCAGTAGTGCGCGATATTGAACCACAGCACAGACCCCATGGCCTGGCGCTCGTCTTTACAGGAGACCAGCCGCTGCACCAGGATGCCCCCGCCGTCCGTGTTCTTCCACGCCCACCATTGCACGAGGATCAGTCCAAGGAACCAGCCAAACGGCGAGCTCACCCACGACCCTTCGGCGCCTGACGGCCACGGGGGAATCAGGGCCAAGGCCGAGGTGCCGCCGAGCGACTCGCGCAGCGCGGCGAATCCCCCCACGGCGTCGACCGCCGCCCACGCCAGGATGACCGCGCCGACCATGGCCCAGATGAACTGGAACAGATCGGTGACCGCCACCCCCCACAATCCTGATGAGGAGGTATAGAGGGTCGCCAGGATGACGCTGAGCACAATCGCCGTCTCCCGGCCGGCTCCGGTCATTTCTTCCAGGACCTTCCGCAGTCCCGTGACGGGCCACGCGCCGAGCACGTAGCAGTTGTACAGCAGCCCCCAGTAAATCGCCTTGAAGCCGCGCAGCCACGCGGCGGCTTTGCCGCTGTAGCGGCGCTCGACGAACTCCACCTCCGTCATCACGTTGGCGCGCTTCCACAGCTTGGCGAACACGAACACGGCCAGCATCGTGCTGATCGACAGCGCCAAGATCTCCCAGACGCCCCACACCCCTCGCCGCCGCACCATGCCGGTGAGCAAGAGCGGGGTATCGGAGGAAAACGCGGTCGCCGCCATCGAGCTGCCGGCGAGCCACCAGCCCAGTTGCCGGTTCGAGACGAAGTAGGACTCGAGACTTTGTCCGGCTCGTTTCGTGAAGGCCGTGCCCAACGCGACGCTGATGAGGAAGAAGACCCCGACGATGAGCCAATCAATCCAGGTCATCCGAGAGTGACCAAGTGGCCAAGTGGCCGAGCGGCCGAATGAGGAAGGACCGGAGTAAGGGTGCCGAGGAGGCGGGCGCCGGAGGCGCCGGTGGTGCCTGGGAGATGGTTGATGCGGCCTCGGATCGCCTGCCACGCCAGGTAGGCGAAGGCCGCCGGTTCCTTGGCTTGAGGAGGCAGACCGTAGCGGGCGATGGAATGCACCGGGACGGGACGGAGTAGCCGGGCCAGATGCGTCATCAGCGTCCGGTTGAACGCCCCGCCGCCGCTGACGATGACTTCGCGAATCGTCGCCGGAAGAAACCGGCGGTAACTTTCCGCGATATGGTAGGCGGTGAAATAGGTGACGGTGGCCAGGACGTCGATCCCGCGGCTCGTCCCGCCCGTAAGGGCGGGACTCGTCCATCGACGGCCAAAGACGGCGTTGAGGAGCGACTCATGGAACACCTCGGGGCCGGTCGATTTCGGAGGCGCCCGGCGGAAGTAGGGATGCGCCCACAGCCGGCGGATCGCATCCTGATCGATCCGCCCTCGCTGCGCCATGGCGCCGTGGCGGTCATACGACTGCGCGCCGCGCGTGATGCGTCGGACCACGGCGTCGATGAGGCAGTTGCCCGGTCCGGTGTCGAAGGCGACGGGGCTTAAGGTGCGTCCCACGAGGGTGACGTTGGCGATCCCTCCGATATTTTGCAAGGCCCTTGGCATGCCATGCCCGAACCAGGCCTGGTCAAAACATGGCACGAGCGGAGCGCCTTCTCCGCCGGCGGCCAGATCGCGCATCCGGAAGTCCGCGACGACGGGGATGCCGGTCCGCTCCGCGATGACCGCCGGCTCCCCCAGCTGCAGGGTGCAGGGGATGGGATCGCGCGGGCCGTGGTAGACGGTGTGCCCGTGCGAGCCGATGACGGCGACCCGACGAGCCGGCGTGCGGGTGCTGCGCAGCAACCGCAGGGCGGCCTGGGCGAACCATTCACCCAGGAGGATGTTGAGCTGCGCGGCGTGCGGGACAGTCAACGTCCTCGACCGCCGCAACAGTTGGGCGAGCGGCTCCGGATAAGCCACGGTGCGACACCCCACAACCCGCATGACCCTCGGGCGGAAGTCGACGAGCGCGGATGAGATCCCGTCGCAGGAGGTGCCGGACATGAGGCCGAGGGCGAGGGCCATCAGAGAAGTGACCAGTGACCAGTGACTAGTGACCAGTGACAAGCGACAAACGACAAGGGCATCAGGTGTGGGAGCAAGAGGCAGGAGGCAAGGGGCACGGGTCGATAATTGGGCGCAGGCGACCATCGTGGCGAGCCAACAAACGGCGGGCCTGCTGTGCATCAACGTGTCGTGCGGCGATGACGATGGCCACCTTGGTGTCGCCGCCGGCGCGTCGCAGCGCGACCGCGGCGCGGGGGCGGGATGCGCCCGTGATCGTCTGAATGAGCCGGAGGGCTCGCTCACGCAACTTGCGTGAGGTGGGGCGCACGTCGACCATGAGGTTGCCGTAGACCTTGCCAAGCCGCACCATCGAAGCGACGGTGAGCATGTTGAGGACGAGCTTGGTGGCGGTGGCGGCTTTGAGACGGGTGGAGCCCGCGATGACCTCCGGACCGACGCGCGGCGCGATGACCACGTCAGCCAGGTGGCGCAGGCGGCTTGTCGGGTGGCACGTCAGGAGCACGGTCGACGCCCCTTGCGCGCGCGCGGCGCGCAATCCCGCCTCGACAAATGGGGTGACTCCGCTGGCGGCGATGCCGACCACCGCGTCGCCGGCGCGCACCCGGCGCGCGATCGCACGGCGCGCAGCCCCTCGGTCGTCTTCCGCGCCTTCCCGCGAACGGAACACGGCGGATCGCCCGCCGGCGATGATGGCTTGGATCATCGCCGGCGGCGTGTTGAAGGTCGGGGGGCATTCAGCCGCTTCGATGACGCCGAGCCGCCCGCTCGTCCCTGCCCCGAGGAACCACAGCCGCCCTCCTTCCTTGAAGGACGCAAGGAGCAGCGAGACGGCCCGCGCGATCTGCGCAGCGACTCGGCCGACGGCGCGAGGCACCGCGGCGTCTTCGCGGTTGATCAGACGCAGGAGACGGGGGGTGGCGAGGTGGTCGAGCGAGCGGCTGCGTGGGTTGGCTTGCTCGGTGGGGAGGCGCGCGTACTCGACCGGCATGACGGCTGAGCATAACATGGGGCTGCCGTCGAGTCCATAGTCCATAGTCGACAGTCCACAGTGCAAAACCAGTTGGACAGTGCTATAGTTTTTTGCTGTGGACTATGGTCTATGGACTGTGGACTAGGGCATGACACTTGAAGAGCTGATCGGCGCGACCCTGGTCGTCGGCCTCCCCGGCACCCGCCTGACCGATGAGATCGCGGGGCATCTGCGAGCGATCCACGCCGGAGGGTTCATCCCGTTTGCGAGGAACTTCGAGTCGCCGGAGCAGTTTCGCGAACTCCTCTCACGGATGAACGAGGCGTGCGGGCGCGACGTCCTCGTGATGGTCGATCACGAAGGCGGGCGCGTGGTCAGGTTTTCGAGCGGGGTCACAGATTTTCCCGACGCCCTGAGCGTCGGCGCCAGCCAGGGTCCTGACGACGTTCGGCGCCAGGGCGAGATCGAAGCGGAGGAATTGCGCGCCCTGGGGGTTCATGTCAACTTAGCGCCCTGCGTGGACGTGTTGGTGGCTGGGAGCGATCCGGTGATCGGCAACCGCTCCTATGGTTGCGATCCGAAGCTCGTTTCGGCCTTCGGGGTGGCGCGCATCCGCGGGCTTCAGAG